>JABURS010000029.1 GCA_014762505.1 Chromatiales bacterium
TTTTTTTTATGATCCCGCCGACCCCCAAGTACTACACCTCGTAGGTCGTCGCCATCGTCAGATGTGTAGAAGAGCCAGCCCCCAACCCATACACATCCGTGTCATACATCTCCTCCGCCTTCACCGGCTGGATGCTGAACGCACCCGGTGCGATGGCCTGGGCGACGTAGCTCAGGTGGTAGTTGCCGGCCGAGAGGTAGTCGGAGTAGAACCGCACGGCGTCGTGCCGCAGTTCCTGGTGGTAGAAGCTCCAGCGTGAGTAGCCGTAGCTCATCCAGTCGTCGTACTGGTACCACCAGGAGCCGCCGGCGGCCTGGAATTCGCCTTTCTGGGCGTCGATGATCGAGGCGGTGGCAAGATCGCGGTTGACGGGTTCGAGGCCGCCGGGGACGGGGTCGTCCACCACCACGAAGTTGCGGGCGGCGGGCAGCGAGACGTAGAGGTCCACGCGCACGAGTTCGCCGCGCTTCAGTTCGACATCGTTGCCCAGCAGCACCCATTGCCCTTCGCGCTCGACGCTGTATTCGCGGCGGATCTCGATGCCGCTGTTGACGGGCTCGGCCCGCTCGTCCTCGAGCGCGTAGTCCAGGCGTGCGCTGTAGTAGAGGCGGCCCTCGCCCTGGCGTTTGATCTTCACCTCGGCGCGGGTGCCGGGGTCTTCCGGCGTGACGCTGCGCAGGAGGGCGACGGGCGGATCGCGGCGGTCGTCGAAAACGGTCTCTCCCAGGCTTGCCTCGTTCAGCCAGACCTGCACCTGCATCTTCGGCGCTGCGGGTTCGTACACGCGGCTGTAGTCGATGAGGGCGTTCATGCAGAAGAGGTTTTCCTGCGTGTTCTCCCAGTGGGTGCGCGCGCCGCGCGTCTGCGTGATGGTGCGCACCAGCTTGTAGGGCACGTCGGCCACCCTTGCCGCGCCGGCCTCGGTCTCGCCGTAGGCGGTGAGGGTGGAGAGGATGGCGCAGTTGTCGCGCAGCGGCGTGGCGAGGATGCGGGTGTAGCCGTCGTCCAGTTGCTCGCTGAAGATGAACTTTCCGCCGGTCTGGTTGGCGTGGGCGAGGATCATGTCGGTGACCTCGGCGCGGATGACCTCGGTGCCTTCCACGCCCAGTGCGGCCTGCAGGTACATGGCCTTGCCGAACAGGCTCATGTCGGGCACGTGGCGGCGGTAGCGCTCGATGTCGCGGCGGTCGATGCGCCCGTGCGGGGCGAGGGCGGCCAGGGCCACCGCGCGCACGGTGGACTGCATGCCGGTGCTGTAGAAGCTGGGCGTGACGTCCTTGCGCAGCAGGGTGTCGAGGTAGCCGTGCAGGCGGCGCTCGACCTCGGCGGGCACGGACTCGCCCGCGTGGCGCAGCCAGTTGAAGGCGAGCGCGGTGTAGGCGGAGAGGTAGGGGCTGACGTACTGGTCCTGCGGGACGAAGTAGGTCATGCCACCGTTGGGCGCCTGGAAGTCGGCGGCCTGACCCAGGATGCGGGCCGGCAGCTGCGGGGCGTCCTCCCAGGCGAGCGCATCGGGCAGCCAGGCCTTGAGGCCGTTGTAGTGCGAGGCCATGGTGCCCTTGGAGAGCTTCTGCTCCCAGCAGCTGTAGGGGTAGTCGCGCATGTATTCGAAGGCGCCCTCCACGTTGCCGATGACGCTGGGGGCGAGCGTGACGCCGACGCGCCCGGTGTCGCCGCGCATGCCTTCGGGGAACAGGATGGCCTCGACCACCTCGCCCGCCTCCGTCGTGCCGTAGGTGGCCGCCGTCTCCAGGCGGCCGCGGCGCTGCACGGGCAGGCGGTGCTGCAGCACGTCGCGATCAGATGCGTCGCCCGCGCTGGCGGTGAACCGCAGCTCGCCGTCGCGCGTGGTCGCCACCGGCAGGTAGACGGTGTGGCGCGCGTAGGGCTCGGCGGTGATACGCCGCGTGACCAGCGGCACCCCGCCGGCGAGCGGCCCCTCGGCGTGGATGGTGACGTTGAGCTCGCGGCTGCGATCGGTGCGGTTCATCACGCTGAAACCGGCCTGAAAGCGGTCGCCCGCGAGCACCTGGTTGGGCATGACCGGGCGCAGCTCGGTGGGGCGGTTGACGCGGAACGTGCCCTGGCCGAGCCCGAGGCGGTCGCCCGCTGTTGCGGCCAGCGCGAGCACGCGCCAGCCGGTGAGGTTGTCCGGCACCTGGAACTCGACGGCCTTCTGCTCGCCGGGCTGCAGCACGAGCGAGGGATTCCAGTAGCCGACGTACTTGAAGACGCTGCGCATCTGCAGGCTGTCGCCGCCGTCGCCGCCGGCGTTGGCGCCCTTCTTCTCGAACAGCTGCCGGCCGACCAGGCGCATGAGCAGGTTGAAGTCGCGCAGGTCGCGGCCCTCGAGCCGGTAGAAGCCGGGATAGGGATCGAAGTAGCCGGCGCCGCCCTGGATGAGGTCGAAGACGGATTCGTCCAGCGCGATGACGGCGAGCTCCACCGGCTGGTCGTTCGCGCCGGTGACGGGCGCGGCCGCGAGGGTGACGCGCACGGTGTCGCGCGGGCGGTATTCCTCGGCCGCCGGTGTGACGCGGACCTTGAGCCGCTTGCTGTCGTCCATCACCGTGGTCTGCACCCAGCCGGTGCGCATGGCGGGCTTGCCGAGGTCCAGCGCGCCGTCCTCGCCCATGGGCTGCTCCACGCGCGGCGACATGGCCGTGACGGAGAGGTAGAAGCCGGGCAGCATGTCGTCGGTGACCGTGAATTCGATCACCGGGGTGCTGCCCGCCAGCGGCTGCACCCAGCGCTCGATGACGCCGTAGCGCTCCACGCTCACCAGCGCCTGCGCGCCGGGGAAGGGGTTCTTCACCAGGTAGCGCGCGGTGTCGCCCACGCGGTAGCTGTCCTTCTCGGGGACGATGTCGATGCGGTTGTCGTTCTCGTCCTCCCACACCACCTGGCCCTTGCCCACCACCCACTGGTTGAGCGTGGTGCTGTGCGCGAGTCCGCGGGTGTCCACGATACTGGCGACGACCTGGTGCAGGCCGGCGTTCTGCGGCGTGTAGGCGCAGTCGCCGCCCGCCGTGCCGGGCGTGAGCGTGCAGCGCGAGAGCTCTTCCCACTCGTGCACGTAACGCGTGAGGTAGGCGTTGCCCGCGCCCTTGACGCGGGTGGCCTTCGTCACCCGCTGGCGGATGACGATCTCCACCGGCGTGTCGGCCACCGGCTCGCCGCGATGGTCGACCACCAGCGTCTGCACGCTGGCGGGCTCGTCTTCCTGCTGCACCCAGTGCTCGCTCTTCAGGCCCACGTAGCGGTCGCGCCCGGCATAGGCCGCATTGGCGAAGCCCGCCACGTACTTGCCGCGGTCGTCGCGCACGGCGCTCTCCACCAGCAGGTTGCCGTACAGCACGCGCGCCTCGGGGAGGGCGATGGCCAGCCCGTGCTCGCCCTGCGCGTTCACGCTCGCGATCTCCTCGTGCAGGGTCTCGCGCTCGGGCTGGCCCATCACGTAGGTATCGAAGTGGAAGCGGGCCGCCAGCGGATCGCGCGGGTTGAGCGAGCGCGCGTTCACCTGCACGGTGATGCGCGCCTCGGCATTGGCGTAGGGCCCGCCGGCGTGCAGGCTCGCCAGCGTGTCGACCTTGAGCGTGTCGCCCTGGCGGAAGTCCTCGCCGTTGAGCGTGGTGCTCACGCGAAACGGCGAGGGCGTGAAATCACTCACCAGCACGCGCAGGGGGTGGAGCTCGCCGGCGTTGTCGAAGTCGGCGTCCAGGGTGAAGCGGTACCAGCCGACCGCGCCGTTCTTCGAGACGGTGAACTCGCCGTGGTGCGCGCCGAAGTCGTTGAGCGTGAGGCCCGGCTCCTCGTGCACCGTCTTGCCGGTGGGGTCGACGACCTTGAGGGTGTAGGCCCCGCGCGGGGCGGGCACCAGCGTGCGGTTGTCCTGGTCGCGCACGTAGAGCTTGTACTGGATGGTGTCGCCGGCCTTGTACACGCCCTGGGCGGTGCTGCCCCAGGACACGAGGTGACCGTAGCGCTGACGCAGGTCGCCGCCGTACCAGTAGGGCTCGGTCTGGTAGTCGTGGGACAGCGGCAGCAGGGCCATCTCACCGCCCTGCTCGATGCGGGCGAAGAGATGCGGGCGGCTGTCGTCCCAGTTGTGCATGGCCTCGAGCCGGGGATCGATCTCGTTGAGGCCGGCGAGCATCGCCACGCCCTCGGCATCCGTGCGCGCCTCGCCCAGGAGCTCTCCGCCGGTGGCGAGCCCGGGGAAGGTGGTGCGCAGCAGCGTGACCTTCGCGTCCTTCACCGGCTGGCCGTCGTCCAGGCGCGTGACCCACACCAGCGTGTTGTAGTGCCCGGCCTTGGCATGCACGCCAAACGGCGTGACCTGGGCGTGGAAGCGGCGCGCCTGGTCGCCCTTGCTCACCGGCGGCCGGGTGTCCACCCGGCCCATGACGAAGCCGGACTGCCCGTCCAGCAGCTCGCGCACGCCCAGCGGGTGGCGGTAGGCGATGTCGACGATGGCCGGCAGCCCGACCTGCCGCGTCTGGTTCTGGCGCGCGCCCTGCGGGGTGAGGGCGTCGTAGTGCAGGGTGAGCGCATCGATGTTGTTGAGCACGATGGGCGTCTCGGAGTCGATGGCCGATTCCAGCACCGAGACGGGGTGGGTGAGCGTGAAGTCGGGCTTGCGGTGGTCGGTGAGGAAGGGGGCATCCACCGCCTGCGGCAGCGCGCGGCCGAACTCGTCGCGCAGGGCGGCATCGATGCTGAGCCGGTAGGTCTCGAAGGCCTTGAGGTTCTCCGGCAGCCAGACGATGTATTCGGCGCCGCGGCGATGCGGCTGGTTGAGGCGCGAATAGCCGTAGGTGTTGGCCCAGGGGTCGTAGTCCTCGCGCCCGCCGGCCAGGTCCGGGTCCAGGCGCGCGTGGGCCTTGAGTTCCTCCTTGATCACCGGCGTGCTGAAGATGAGGCCGACGTTGGCCATCGGGTTGCAGCGCCGCGTGTCGTCGCTGGCGGCGATGGTGAGCGGCCGGTCGCTGTTGTCCTGGCAGCGCAGGCCGAGGAAGCGGAAGGCCGGGAAGGTATTGAAGGCGACCACCAGGCGCTGCTCGATGCCGCGCTCGCTGCCCTGCGCCGGGACGACGCCGGGCGCGATGTGCAGTGAGGCGTCGGCATCCATCGGCAGCTCGGTGACGGGGCTCACCAGCCAGCCGCGGTCGGTCTCGGTCGCCTCCCGGTAGGGCAGGTTCTCCACCTGCACGGGATAGCCCGTGCCGCCCTGCCGGAACTGCAGGGCCTCGGCCACCGAGGCGCGCGTGACCTCCTGGTTGAAGACCACGCGCACCTGCGGCGTGCCCGGCGCACGCCAGGTGTGGAACTGGTACCAGTCGAGCTTCGGGCGCTGGGTGATGAATTCGTGCACCACGGGCGCGGCGAGGGTGGCGCCGTCCTCGGCCTGGATGCCCGGCTGCATGACGAGGCGGTAGCGCGTGGCCGGCTGCATGGCGGCGCGCTCCGTGAGCTGGCAGGCCAGGGCGCTGGTGTTGAGCCAGCGCCACTCGCAGTCCAGCGCGGGCTCGATGGTCACGGGGATCTCGGCGGCGTCGCGCTCCATGCGCCCCACCGGCACCACGGGCCGGTTGAAGCTGAAGACGATCTGGCGGCTGGCGGGCACGTCCTCGCCGGCGGGGGTGATGCGTGTGATCTGCAGCGGCCCCGTGCCGGCGTTGAACTGCGCCGAGTCGAAGGCGGCGAAACTGCCGGTGGCGAGCAGACCGAGAAGGGCCAGTGCGGCCGCGAAGATCCCGCGCATGTCATGATCCCTGACGTTGTTATTGTGATGAAGGTGCCGGAAGGCCGGGCGGACCCGGCTGCGCCCGACTGGGCCCGATTACGCCCAATTACGGTAGAATAGCAGCCCGCTTCCCGGCACGACGCCGACCAGTCTATCACCGACGCCCGACAGCCACCTTCACGTGTCCAGCCCGCTCCGCGAACTCGAACAGCGCCTCGACAGCTGCATGCAGCGCGACCGCCATCGCCTGCGCCAGCGCCTCAAGCGGCTCGCGCGCAAGCCCGATGCGGCCGAGCAAGAGAAGCTCGCCCAGGCCATCGAGGCCTCGGCCGCCACCCGCCAGGCGCGCATCGACAACCTGCCGCAGGTGACCTACCCGGAGGAGCTGCCGGTGAGCGGCCGGCGCGAGGCGATCCGCGAGGCGCTGGAGCAGCACCAGGTCATCATCGTCTGCGGCGAGACCGGCTCGGGCAAGACCACCCAGCTGCCCAAGATCTGCCTCGAGGCCGGGCGCGGCGTGAACGGCTACATCGGCCATACCCAGCCGCGGCGCATCGCCGCACGCGCCGTGGCCACGCGCATCGCCGAGGAGATGAACACGCCGCTGGGCGCGCAGGTGGGCTTCAAGGTGCGCTTCTCCGAGCACGTGAGCGAGCAGGGTTACGTGAAGCTGATGACCGACGGCATCCTGCTGGCCGAGATCCAGCACGACCGCTTCCTCGATGCCTACGACACGCTCATCATCGACGAGGCCCACGAGCGCAGCCTCAACATCGACTTCCTGCTCGGCTACCTGAAGCAGCTGCTGCCGCGCCGGCCCGACCTCAAGGTGATCATCACCTCGGCCACCATCGACCCGGAGCGCTTCGCGAAACACTTCGGCGATGCGCCCGTCATCGAGGTGTCGGGCCGCACCTACCCGGTGGAGGTGCGCTACCGCCCGCTGCACGGCGAAGACGCGGACGAACGCGACCGCGACCTGCAGCAGGCCATCCGCGAGGCGGTGGACGAGCTCGCCGAGGAGGGCCTGGGCGACATCCTCGTCTTCCTGCCGGGCGAGCGCGAGATCCGCGAGACGGCCGAGTCGCTGCGCCGGCACCACCCGAAGCACACCGAGATCCTGCCGCTGTACGCGCGGCTCTCGGCCAGCGAACAGAACCGGGTGTTCGCCGCGCACACGGGCCGGCGCATCGTGCTCGCCACCAACGTGGCAGAGACCTCGCTCACCGTGCCCGGCATCCGCTACGTGATCGACACGGGCCTCGCGCGCCTCTCGCGCTATTCCTGGCGCGCCAAGGTGCAGCGCCTGCCCATCGAGCCGGTCTCGCAGGCCTCGGCCAACCAGCGCAAGGGACGTTGCGGGCGCGTGGCCGAGGGCATCTGCATCCGCCTCTATGCCGAGGACGACTTCAACAACCGCCCCGAATTCACCGACCCGGAGATCCTGCGCACCAATCTCGCCTCGGTCATCCTGAAGATGGCGCAGCTCGGCCTGGGCGAGCCCGAGGACTTCCCCTTCGTCGAGCCGCCGGACAGCCGGCTCATCAAGGACGGCTACAACCTGCTGCACGAACTGAACGCCGTCGACGCGGCCAACCGCATCACGCCGCTGGGCAGGAAACTCGCGCAGCTGCCCATCGACCCGCGCCTGGCGCGCATGCTGCTCGCCGCACAGCAGGAAGGCTGCCTGCGCGAGGCGCTGATCATCGTCAGCGCCCTCTCCATCCAGGACCCGCGCGAACGCCCGCACGACTTCCAGCAGGCCGCGGACGAGAAGCACAAGCGCTTCGCCGACGAGCACTCGGACTTCCTCGCCTACGTGAACCTGTGGGACTACCTGCACGAGCAGATGCGCCACCTGACGCAGAACAAGCTGCGCAAGCTCTGCCGCGACGAGTTCATCTCCTACATCCGCCTGCGCGAGTGGCACGACGTGCATCGCCAGCTGCGTGCCCAGCTCAAGGACATGGGCGTGCGCGAGAACGAACAGCCGGCCGGGTACGCCCCGCTGCACCGCGCCCTGCTCACGGGACTGCTGGGCAACATCGGCTATCGCGACGAGGATCGCGAGTTCATGGGGGCACGCAACCGCAAGTTCCTGGTCTTCCCGGGCTCGGGGCTGGCGAAGAAACCGCCGAAGTGGCTCATGGCGGCGGAACTGGTGGAGACCTCGCGGCTCTTCGCCCGCACCGTGGCGAAGATCGAGCCGCAGTGGGTGGAAGAACTCGC
Source organism: Chromatiales bacterium (assembly GCA_014762505.1). Lineage (NCBI taxonomy): Bacteria > Pseudomonadati > Pseudomonadota > Gammaproteobacteria > Chromatiales > Chromatiales bacterium. The sequence continues at coordinate 7,976 of JABURS010000029.1, forward strand.
CGCCCACCTCCTGCATCACCATTATCACGAACCGCACTGGCAACGGCGCCGCGCGCAGGTGGGCGCCTACGACCGGCTCACGCTCTACGGGCTGGTGATCAACCCGAACCGGCGCGTGAACTACAGCCAGATCAACCCGAAGGAGGCGCGCGAGATCTTCATCCGCCACGCCCTGGTATACGGCGAGTACGAGACGAAGGCGCCCTTCTTTATACACAACCGCCAGCTCATCGAGGACGTGGAAGACCTGGAGGCCCGCTCGCGCCGCCGCGACATCATGGTGGACGAGGAGACGCTCTACGGCTTCTACGACCGGCGCCTGCCGGCCGACGTGTGCAACGGCCCCAGCTTCGAGGCCTGGCGCAAGCAGGTCGAAGGCGACGACCCGAAGGCGCTGTTCTTCACCCGTGATGAAGTGATGCAGCACGCCGCCGCCGACGTGACGGTCGCGCAGTTCCCGGACGTGATCGACCTGGGCGGCCGGCGCGCGCCGGTGAGCTACCACTTCGAGCCGGGCAGCGACGAGGACGGCGTGACCGTGACCCTGCCGGTGGGCGGGCTCAACCAGGTGCAGCCGGCGCGCGCCGACTGGCTGGTGCCGGGGCTCATCGAGGAGAAGCTCACCGCGCTGATCCGCGGCCTGCCCAAGGCCCTGCGCCGCCACTTCGTGCCCGCCCCGGACTTCGCCCGCGCCTGCCTGGAGGCCCTGACGCCCGGCGAGCAACGCCTCACCGAGGCGCTGACCGCCCGCCTGAAACAGATGACCGGCGTGGACGTGCCGCCCGAGGCCTGGGCCGAGGACCAGCTCGAACCCCACCTGCGCCTGCGCTACCGGGTGGTGGACGCCGGCGGCCAGACGCTGGCCACCGGCCGCGACCTCGACGCCCTGCAGGCCCGGCTGGCGGGCCGCATCGCGGAACAGTTCGAGACCCTGCAGACGCAGGCCGGCACCGCCGAGGGGCTGGAGCGCGAGGGCCTCACGGGCTGGGACTTCGGCACGCTGCCCGAGACGGTGGAGATCGAGGGCCAGGGCATCCGCATGACGGGCTACCCGGCGCTGATCGACCAGAAGGAGGCCGTGGCCCTGCGCGTGCTCGACAACCCGGACGAGGCCCGCGAGGCCACCCGGGCCGGCATCCTGCGCCTGGCCCGCCTCGCCCTGGCCGAGCAGGAGAGGCACCTGGCCCGGAACCTGCCGGGCATCGACCGGCTCTGCCTGCAGTTCGCCACCGTGGGCCACTGCCAGGACCTGAAGGAGGACATCCTCCGCGCCGCCTTCACCCAGGCCCTGTTCGCCGGGGGCTGGCCCGGCGACGAGGCGGGCTTTGCCGCCGCGCTGGAGGCCGGGCGCGGCGAGCTGTTCGCCACCGCCGAGACGCTCTGCGGCCTGCTGGCCACCGTGCTGGCCGAGTTCAACCCGATCCGTCAGCGCATCAAGAAGAACCTGCCCTTCACCTGGATCGAGGCCGTGGCCGACATCCGCGACCAGCTCGACCACCTGGTCTACCCGGGCTTCGTGACCGCCACCCCCGTCCAGCGCCTGCGCCAGCTGCCGCGCTACCTCAAGGCCATCAGCCGCCGCCTGGACCGGCTGGAGGCCCAGCCCGACAAGGACCGGCACCTGCGCATCGACATCGAGCCGCTGTGGGAGGACTGCAAGCGTCGCCTGGCCGCCACCCGCGAACCGGATGCGGCGCTGCTGGACTACCGCTGGCAGATCGAGGAACTGCGGGTGTCGCTGTTCGCCCAGGAGCTCGGCACCGAGCGGCCGGTGTCGGTGCAGCGGCTGGAGAAACAGCGCAAGGCGCTGTAGGGGCGCGCTGCTGGACATCGCCCCCGGTTTTCGGGAATATCGGCAGGACAAGCGGGCCACGCATTTCAAAGAGCCCGCCGGATACAACAATAAAACCAGGATAACCGGCCGGGACAGGCCGGCTGCCATAAGGATGACTACATGCCTTCGTCACTGCGTCGCCACCGGGCCGCGTTGCGCGCCCCTGCGTTGCTGCCGCTGATCCTGCTGCTCGCCATCGCGAGCGGCCCGCTCCCCGCTGCCGGGGAGCCCGTCCGCCTGGCCATCCAGCCCATCCAGACGGCAGAGACCACGGCAGAGTTCTACCGGCCGCTGATCGAGTACCTGCGCACGCAGACCGGCCTGCCGATCGAGCTGGCCACCACCAGCAACTTCCTCACCTACTGGACGCAGATGAAGCGCGGCGACTACGACCTGGTGCTGGATGCCGCGCACTTCACCGACTATCGCATCCGCGAGCTGGGCTACGTGCCGCTGGCCAAGATGCCGGGCGAGGTGAGCTACAGCCTCGTCACCCACCCGGACACCTTCATCTTCGAACCCGCCGAGCTCACCGGCAAGCCGGTCGCCTCGCTGGCCTCGCCCAGCCTCGGCATGGTGCGCATGCTGGACCTCTTCCCCAACCCGCTGCGCCAGCCGCGCATCCTCGAGGCAGCCACCACCGAGGCCATCATCGAGATGATCGAGTCGGGCAAGGCCGTGGCAGGCATCATCCCCACGCCCCTGCTCAACACCTACACCCAGTTCAACGTGGTGCTGACCACCGAGCCGGCCCCGCACGTGACCTTCTCGGCCTCGCCGCGCCTGCCGGCGGAGGCGCGCAGCAGCCTGCAACGCGCCCTGCTGGAGGCCGGCAACACGGCCGAGGGCCAGGCCATGCTGGCGGCCATCGGCTTCACCGCGCTGGAGCGCCCCGAGGCGACGGTGTACTCCGGCTATGCCGAACTGCTGGAGGGCGTGTGGGGGTACTGACCCCCTGATGACGACACACCGGGCAGGGCCCGGACGGTTCTCCTCCGCCAGGACATCTCGTCGGTGCGCCTGGCCATTGCCCGCCCGGACGGGGGCAAGCCGCGACCCTGGCGCCGCGGCATTTTTTTGCCCGGCCGTCCTGCCATGCCCGAGGGGTTTTGGTATATGGTTAGGGAGAGCCCGCAGCGGCGATGGCCCGACCCATCGCCGCTGCGGGCAACAGGACATAACCAGAACAAGAGCCGACACGGCGAGGCCGAGACACGATGAGACTCTATTACCAGCGCAACTGCACCGCTTCGGATGCCGTACGCATCGCCCTCAATCTCAAGGGCATCCGCTACGACCTGGTGGACATCGACGACACCGACGAGGACATCTCCTCCCTGCCGCTGATCAAGGACCTGCGTGTCTCGCCCGTGCTCTACGACGACCTGCGCATGCAGGTGGAATCCCTGGCCATCATCGAATACCTGGACGAGACCTATCCCGACGTGATGCTGCTGCCGGGCACGGCCCGCGACCGCGTGCGCGTGCGCTCCATCGCCCAGCTCATCATCAGCGACATCCACCCGCTGCTGAGCCCGCGCGTGCACAACCACCTGAAGAACGAACAGCAGGGCTTCGACTGCGCGGCCTGGTCCAACCACTGGGTGAAGCTCGGCTTCAGCGCCATCGAGGAACTGCTGGCCGACAACCCGGCCACCGGCCAGTTCTGCCTGGGCAACACGCCGACCATGGCCGACGCCTGCCTCGCGCCGCAGGTATGGCATGCACAGAAGACCGCGCTGGAGCTCGACGACTACCCGGCCGTGAAACGCGTGTACGAAAACTGCCTCAAGCTCGCCGCCTTCGAGAACGTGGCGCTGGAACTGCGCTGACATCCACGGCTCCTGTCGAACAGGCACCGGGGCCCGCATGGGCCCCGGCGTCGTTCAGGCCTTCACCCTCGCGCGCGGCAGCAGCAACCGGCGCAGAGTCCGCCATTCGTAACAGGCCAGCCCCGTGATGATGAGCGCCGTACCCGCCACCACGCCGGCGCGCAGCACCTCGCCGTTGAGCAGCACCCCGAGCCACAGCGCGAGCACCGGCGTCATCAGCGTGATCAGCGCGACCCGGCTCGCCTCGATGCTGCGCAGCAGGAAGAAGTACATGGTGAAGCCCACCACCGAGCCGAACAGCGCGAGGTAGAGTATCGAGCCCGTCGTGCGCAGGGGCAGCGACGCCGGCAGTCCCTCGCCGAACAGCAGCCAGGCGGACAGGTACAGCGGCGCGGCCAGCAGCAGACCGCCGACCACCACGCTCAGGCCATCCAGTCCCGCACCGATACGCTTCACCCACACCGCGCTCAGCGACTGCAGGAACACCGAGCACAGCACGGCGACCAGGCCGATGACGGTGCCGGCATCCACGGTCAGGCCACTGCCGAAGATGACCACCAGTCCGCCCAGGCCGAGCAGCATGCCGACGATGCGCATGGGCGTGAACACCGACTCGCCCAGCCACAACGAGGCCAGCAGGCCGGTGACGATCGGCGACAGACCGAACAGCACCGAGATCCAGCCCGAGGGAATGAACTGTGCACCGAAGTACACGCACATCATCGCGCCGAAGATGCCGATGATGGCGGCCAGGTAGGTGAGCATCGCCTCGCGATGCCAGGGCAGGGGCACGCGCGCAATGCGCAGCAGCACCGCGGCGATCATCGCCCCCAGCACCATGCGGGCGGCGACGCCGAAGAGAAACCCGGCGCCATCCCCGCTCCACTGGATGGCCAGCGGCGTGGTGGACCAGATGATGACGACCCCGACATACGCGGCGGGCACGGACATGGTCATACACTCCCTGATGAGGCGAGGCGGGAAACGCGACCAGACGAAAAAGGCCGCGAATCTCTCGACTCGCGGCCTTTGAAAACGTCTTAGTTGTAGCCCTGTTACATCATTCCGTTTTCGCCTGCGCACGAGCCCCGGCCAGCTGCATCAGATGCAGCCAGCGGCAACGGCGGACGACCATGGCGTGGGAATGAATCATGGCTGCATTGTTGCCCGCGCACGAAGAAGGCGTCAACCGTCTTTTGTGTCGTCCTCCACATCCCGGTAACAGGCCGGCGTGAAGCGCGGCGTGCACAGGGCATGAAAGACGAGATCGCCGGTGCCGGTATTCTCGATGCACTGCGCGACCCCGGGCGGGATCAGCACCACATCGCCGGCGGTCGCGGTCGCCGGCGGCAGGTCGCCGACCGTCACCCGGCCCTCGCCCGCCATGATGAGGTAACGCTCGGTCACGCCGTCGAGCACGTGCCGGCGTGTGCGCCGCCCCGGTGCCAGGCGCGCGCGGGCGATGGAGAGCGCGGGGTCGTCCTCGCTGTTGCTGACCTCGAGGATATGACAGCCCTCGCGAAACCAGTACTCGTCGGCCTCGCTGGGGTGGATGATCTCGGGCTTCATGGGCGCTGGACTCGCGACAGGATCGAACCCGCACTATAACCTTCACGCCGCGACGGTTCATGTCGTCGCCCCCTGCCTCTATAATCGGGCACCGCGAGACGTCTCATAACCGCACGCATTCCAAGGAGAACCCCATGGCCCGCACCCCCTCCACCATGCTCGAACTCGGCACCCCGGCACCCAGCTTCGCCCTGCCCGAACCGCTCACCGGCAAGACCGTCTCGCTGCACGACTTCGACGACAAGCCCGCGCTGCTGGTCGCCTTCATCTGCAACCACTGCCCCTACGTGATCCACATCCGCGACCAGTTCATCGACTTCGCGCGCGAATACGCCGACCGCGGCCTGCAGGTCGTCGCCATCAGCAGCAACGACGTGGCCAACTACCCGGACGACAGCCCGGAGAAGATGGCCGAGCTCGCCCGCCAGGCGAAGATGCCCTTCCCCTATCTCTACGACGAGAGCCAGTCCGCCGCCAAGGCCTACCAGGCCGCCTGCACGCCGGACTTCTTCCTCTTCGACGCCGACCGCAGGCTCGTCTACCGCGGCCAGTTCGACGCCTCCCGCCCGAAGAACGACGAACCCGTCACCGGCCTGGACATGCGCAACGCCGTCGACGCCCTGCTCGCCGGCCAGCCCATCCCCGAAGACCAGGTGCCGAGCCTGGGCTGCAACATCAAGTGGAAGCCGGGCAACGAGCCGGAATATTACGGCTGAGGCGATAGGCGCAGGAGCGTCCGCAAGGCGCGATCAGGCACGGCGGCTTCGCCCGACATCGGCATCGCGGCTTGCACCGCTCCTACCTGGAATACGGACTCCCGTAGGGGCGCCCGCAAGGCGCGATCAGCCACGGCACGTTGCCCAGGCATCGGCTTCGCGGCTTGCGCCGCTCCTACCTGGAACACGAACTCCCGTAGGAGCGTCCACAAGGCGCGATCAGGCACGGCAGCTTCGTCCGACACCGGCTTCGCGGCTTGCACCGCTCCTACCTGACACGCGAACTCCCGTAGGAGCGTCCGCAAGGCGCGATCAGCCGCGGCACGTTGCCCAGGCACCGGCATCGCGGCTTGCGCCGCTCCTACCTGGAATACGGACTCCCGTAGGGGCGCCGCAAGGCGCGATCAGAACGCGAACAGCGCCAGCAACACGCCGCCCAGCAGCAGCCGGTAGATGACGAAGGGCAGCATGCCCATGCGTTCGAGCAGTTTGAGGAAGAAGTGGATGCAGAAGAAGGCGCTCACGGCCGAGAGCACGGCGCCGGCGACGAGCACGTCCCAGGCGACGGGTGTGGACTGCTGGACGAGCTTCACGGTCTCCAGGCCGCCGGCGGAGAGGATGATGGGGATGGAGAGCAGGAAGGAGAAGCGCGCGGCGGCCTGACGGGTGAGGCCCATGGCCAGCGCGGCGGTCATGGTGATACCGGAACGCGAGGTGCCGGGGATGAGCGCGAGCGCCTGGGCAAGACCGATGACGACGACGTCGCGCCAGCCGATCTGGTGTTCGCCGCGCACGCGCCTGCCGGTGGCGTCCGCCCACCAGAGCAGCAGGCCGAAACCGATGGTGGCCAGCGCGATGATCACGGGCGAGCGCAGCACCTGTTCGACCATGCCCTCGAGCAGCAACCCGGCCAGTCCGGCGGGGATGGTGGCGAAGATCACCGCCCAGGCGAGCTTTGCATCCGTGCTCATGTGCAGGCCCGTGAGCGAGAGCAGCCACTCGCGCGCCATGCGCAGCAGCTCGCGACGGAAATAGATCACCACGGCCGAGAGCGTGCCGACGTGCACGGCGACGTCGAAGGCCAGGCCCTGGTCTTCCCAGCCGGTGAGCACGGGCACGAGGATGAGGTGTGCGGAGCTCGAGACGGGCAGGAACTCGGTAATCCCCTGTACCAGTGCGAGCAGCACGATCTGCGTGAAGTCCATGCGCGTTTCCCGATGCAGGCCCGGCGCTAGAGGCGGGCGCGGTAGTCGTTGATGGCAAAGCCGGCCAGCGGCGGCTCGATGCCCTTGCCGAGCGCGATCACCTGGAAGCGCTCGCCCATCTCGGCCGGCAGGGTGAGCTGCTTCACCTGCTGGGCGGCGGCGAGCTGCTGCTCGACGCTGTCGCCCTGCAACCCGGCGAACACCGCGTCCAGGCCGTTGCCCATGAGGAAGTAGGCCTGACTGGTATAGCCGAGCACGTCGAAGCCGGCCGCGTCGGCCGCCTCGGCCACGGCGGTGAAGTCGACGTTGGCCGTGATGTCCTGCAGGCCGGGATAGAGGAAGACGTCGTCGTGGGCGCGGTGACGGTAATGACAGATGAGCGTGCCGTCGCGCCGTTCGTCGAGGTAGTACTCGCGGCGCGGGTAGCCGTAATCTACGAGCAGCACGGCACCCTGGTCGACGACCTTCTCCAGCGCACCGAACCAGCCGGGCAGGGCGAGATTCACCTCCGAGACGTAGCCCTCGGGCAGCGGCGCGCCGCGCGTCGCCTCGATATGCCGCACGGCGGCCACCAGCGCCTCGTCGGCCGGCATCTCGGCCCGGCCGAAGGTCATGCCGTCCAGCGTGACCCGTCGCTCCATCACCTCGCCGCCGCGAATGACAAAGCGCTTCACCGGCATGGCATCGAGCAGTTCGTTGCCGACCACCACGGCCGATACCGGCGCCTCGGGCAGCGCATCCAGCCAGCGCACGCGCCCGACCAGCGCCGGGGCGCGCTCCGTGAGCGTCTCGCGCTGACGCGCGCGCAGCTCGCCGCTGAGTTCGACGATGTCGTAGCGTTCGGGCAGCGCATCCTGCGCCGCGAATTCCAGCAGCATGTCGGCGGCCATGATGCCGGACCCCGCACCGAACTCGATCACGCGGCGGGTATCGAGCTGCCGCCAGACATCCATCACCTGGCGTGCCAGGCAGCGGGAGAAGATGGGCGAGAGCTCGGGGGCGGTGACGAAGTCGCCGGCGGCGCCGAATTTCTGCGCCCCGCCGCTGTAGTAGCCCAGCCCCGGCGTATACAGCGCGTATTCCATGTACTCGTCGAAACCGATGGAACCGCCGGCGTAACGGATGCGCTCGTCGATGTGGGCGACCAGGCGTTCGCTCTGGGCCAGCGCCTCGGGTTCGGGCGTGGGCAGCTCGGGGGAACGGTCGCGGATCATGGCGGGTCGGGGCGCTCGGTGTGTTAGATTTAGGCGATTGGATTCAGGCAATCCGAATCAACCGCGGCAATGAGCATGCAGGATACTACAGCCCTTCTGGATGGAAAAACGGCGCTGGTCACAGGCGGCGCACGGCGCATCGGTGCGCGCATCGCGCGCCTGCTGCACGCGGAGGGCATGAACCTCGTGCTGCATTACCACCGCTCGGCCGAGGCGGCCGAGGCACTGAAGGCCGAGCTGGAGGCCGAGCGCCCGCACTCGGTGACGCTGATCCAGGCCGACCTGCTGGACACCGCGCGCCTGCCGGCGCTGGCCGAATCCGCCCACGCGGCCTGGGGGCGACTGGACGTGCTGGTGAACAACGCCTCCACCTTCTACCCCACGCCGGTGGGAGAGATCACCGAGAAGGTATGGGACGACCTGGTGGGCACCAACCTGAAGGCACCGCTGTTCCTCTCCCAGGCCGCCGCGCCGTTTCTTGCCGCACACCAGGGCTGCATCGTCAATCTCGTCGACATCCACGCCGTGCGTCCGCTCAAGGGCTACCCGGTGTACTCGGCAGCGAAGGCCGGGCTGTACATGCTCACGCAGTCGCTCGCCCGTGAACTCGGCCCGGCGATCCGTGTGAACGGCGTGGCGCCCGGCGCCATCCTCTGGCCGGAGCAGAGCGAGAACGCGGCCATGCACGAGGCACTGATCGAGCGCACCGCGCTCAAGCGCGAGGGCTCGCCCGACGACGTGGCGCGCGCCGTACTGTTCCTGGTGCGCGACGCGGGCTACATCACCGGCCACCTGCTGCCCGTGGACGGCGGGCGCATGCTCTCGCACTGAGGAGGCCAGCATGAACGAACGCGGCACGATATTCGTCACCGGCGCCGGCCGGCGCGTGGGCCTGCACCTGGCGCACTCGCTGCTGCGCGACGGCTTCGGCGTGATCGCGCATTTCCACAGCGAGAGCGACGGCGTGGCGGCACTGGCCGCCGCGGGCGCGACGACGATCCAGGCCGATCTCACGCAGACAGACGAGGTGCGCCGACTGCTCGCGGCGGTGACGGCACACCATGCGCGCCTGCGCGGCATCATCCACAACGCCTCGCTGTTCGAGACCACCCGCGATGACCCCGACGAGGCGCTGGCGCAGTATGAGCGCTTCGTCGCCATCCACATGCGCGCGCCCTGGCTCATCAACACCACCCTCGCCCCGCTGCTCGCCGGCGAGGACGACGACCCCGCCGACATCATCCACCTCACCGACATCTTCGCCGACAACCCGAACCCGGCCTTCGACCTCTACTGCTCGACCAAGGCCGGGCTGCAGAACCTCACCCTCTCCTTCGCCAAGCGCCTGGCGCCAGGGGTGAAGGTGAATGCCATCCAGCCGGGGCCGGTGCTGTTCAAGGACTCGCACACGGCGGCGGCGCGCGAACAGGTGCTGCAGGAGACGCTGCTTGGCAGGGAGGGTGGCGCGGAGGCGATCTACCGCGCGGTGAAGGCCTTACTCGACAACCCCTACATCACCGGTGCGAGTCTGCCGGTGGATGGTGGCCGGCGCCTCGCCCAGCGTGTCTGAACCCACGCGCAGGCGGACCACGGGGTAGCTCAGGTCCGCGCCCTCCCCGATGTCGCCGGTGCTGGCCAGCAGGTCGAGCACGGTCTCGCGGTAATAGGGCTCGTCCATGGCGCGGGCGCGCTCGCCGGCGGCCCCGTCCACCGTGAACAGGATGTCGAGATCGGCCGGGCGGTCCTTGGTGGCGCTGTCCGGATCGGCGCGGTTGCGCCCGCAGGCGATCTCGATGGCGTTGCACACCGCCTTCAATGCCGCCTCGTCCAGCGCCGTCTCGATCAGCACGGCCAGGTTGTAGAAGTCCCGCTCGGTGGCCATGTGCACCGGCCGCGTGTGCACGATGCGGCTCACCCGCACCGTGCCGAAGCGCGCGGCCAGGGCCTCGAGCACCGCCGGCACGTGGCGCGCGGGCTCGATGTTGCTGCCGATGCCGATCACATAGCGCGTCATCATCACCGCCTACACGTCGATGCAGCCGCCCTGCTCGGCCACACCGGCGAGCACGGCCTCGATCTGCGCACGCCGCGTCGGCATGGCATCGCCGTAGTGGATGGCCAGCATGCGCGCACGCACCTCGGGCGGGTAGAAGTCGGCGATCTCGTCCAGGGTGGCGTGCACCGGGTTGTGGGCCTGCAGGCTGCAGTCGTGCACGATGCGCCGGTCGCTGCGGTCGGCGGCGATCCAGGGCAGCGGGTTGGTGTCCGAGGTGAAGATCAGCCGGTTGTTGATGATGACGCCGTAGGTGGCCATGCCGCCGGTGTGGTCGGTGGGAAAGAGCTCCAGCGTCGCGTCGCCGAAACGCAGGCGTCGGTCCTCGATCAGCTGCAGGTCGAAGAAGTCGTCCAGCCGGTTCTCGCCGTCGGAGCTGTGGCCCATGCTGCCCTTCAGGGTCTGCTCCCAGAGGCCGGGATAGACATCGGCCGGCAGATACAGGGGGATGCGGGTGCCGTGGGTGTAGCGCGTCTCGTAGGCGAAGCGCTCCAGGCCGAAGCAGTGATCGGCATGGATGTGCGTGATCAGGATGCCGTCGATGTCCGGCACGCCCAGGCCCATGTCCCGCAACGCATATTTAATGGTGTAGCCGCAGTCGATGAGCAGCCGCCGGCCCGCCGTCTCCAGCAGCAGGTTGGTGTTCCAGTAGTCCATGGCCTCCGAATCGCCGGTGCCGAGGAAGCACAGGCGGTCAGCCATGCGCCGGTGCCTCGCCCCGCTCGATCACCACGCCCACCTTCACCGGGCCCTCGATGGCCACGGTCTTGGTCACGGCGAGCCGCAGCCAGGGGATACCGAACTCCTGCATCACCAGCTCGGCGGCCCGCTCGGCGAAGGTCTCGACCAGGTTGAAGTCGCTGGCCTTGCCGAACTCGATGAGGGCGCGGGAGACGGCCGCGTAGTCCACGGCATCGCCGATGTCGTCCTCGCGGGCGGCCACCCGGTTGTCAGCGGCCAGGTCGAGATCCAGGCTCAGGGTCTGGGTGATCCGGCGCTCCCAGGCGTAGACGCCGATGACGGTATCGATTCGTAAATCGCGAATAAAGACGCGGTCCATGGTCCCTCCAGTGCAGGGTGGCACTATAATGGATGCCTTTCCCGGCTGGCCAGCGCCCGGGGTTTCTGGCGCCGATCGGCGCTTGTCACCCCCCGGGGCTTCTGGTATTCTTCGCAGCCTTTCACACCAGCAATACCGATTTCTGGAGTAATACCATGGCTCGAGTATGCCAGGTCACCGGCAAGCGACCGGTCACCGGGAACAACGTGTCCCACGCGAACAACAAGACGCGCCGTCGCTTCCTGCCGAATCTGCACACCCATCGTTTCTGGGTGGAAAGCGAGAACCGCTTCGTGACGCTGCGCGTCTCCTCGAAGGGCATGCGCATCATCGACAAGAAGGGTATCGATACCGTTCTGGCCGACCTGCGCGCCCGCGGCGAAAAGGTGTAAGGAGTTAAGTCATGGCTAAAGCGATCCGCGAAAAGATCCGCCTCGTGTCCAGCGCCGGCACCGGTCACTTCTACACCACGACCAAGAACAAGCGCAACATGCCGGAAAAGATGGAGATCAAGAAGTTCGATCCCGTCATCCGCCAGCACGTGATGTACAAGGAAGCCAAGATCAAGTAACTGGTCTTTGCCTTCCCACAAAAAAGCCCGGCCTTTGTGCCGGGCTTTTTTGTGGGAAGGCGGTCAGTTGTCAAAAATCGTAGATCCACACTGAAGCTGATCGAAGCGGTTTTGACTTACCTCCCCCCCGTTATCTCGCCGAGCATCGCAGTGGAGGGAGGATCGGCCCGAAGGGTTGCGCGCATGGACGCGCGCAATCCCGCTGTCGGGCCAGGGACGGCCCGTCAGCGGGACCCGACCGGAGCGAGAAGCGCAGGGGACCCGAAGGGCGAGATAGTGGGGCGCCCTTTCTTTTCGCCCCTTTTCTTTGGGCGAGCAAAGAAAAGGGGCTCGCCCTTGGGCAGTAGCGCTGGTTAAGAACGCCGGTGTAGGACAAGGGCGAAAGCAGCCCAAGCGTCCCTTACCCTCCCCCCTCAATTCCAAAACGGACAACTGACGCCCACAAAAAAGCCCCGACCAGATGGCCGGGGCTTTTTGCTTTCAGGCGAACGTCAGCTAACCGTCAGGCCGCAACCGGCGCCGGCGCCAGACTGAACCCCCGCAGGTGCCGCACGAAATCCTGCAACGCCCGCACACCGGTGGCCTCGGCCTGCTGGCACCACTCCTGGAGGGCCTGGGTGAGCTTCTCCTGGCTGGAGTAGCTGCGGTTCCAGACGTCCTGCAGACGCTGGCGGTACTCGTAGACCACGCGCAGGGTGCTGGTCTTCTCCAGCGTCTGCTCGATGTGCTGCTGGGCCTTGGGCGTGATGCGGGACTCGTCGCGCACCAGCAGGCGGCGGGTCTTCTTCAGCGCGCGGTGATAGGAGGCGTCGGCCCGGGCCAGTTCCTCGCGCAGCACCGGCACGATGACGTGGCGGGCGTAGTGCGAGAGCACGTGCAGACGGGCGACGACGATGGCACGCACGGTCTCCAGGTCGATGTGCGCCTTCTCGGCATCGTGCACCGGCTGCGGGGCGACCTTCTTCACCTTTGCCAGGCCCACGGCCTGCATCAGGCGGATGTACATCCAGCCGATGTCGAACTCCCAGCGCTTCATCGAGAACTTGGCGGAACTCGGGAAGGCGTGGTGGTTGTTGTGCAGCTCCTCGCCGCCGATGAGGATGCCCACCGGGGTGAGGTTGGTGGAGCCGTCGCGCGGCTCGAAGTTGCGGTAGCCGAGGTAGTGGCCCAGGCCGTTGATCACGCCGGCGGCCCAGAACGGGATCCAGATCATGTGGATGGCCCACATGGAGAGGCCGATGGCGCCGAACAGGGCGACGTAGGTGATGAGCAGCAGGCTCACGCCCAGCACGTTGTGCTGGCTGTAGACGTGGCGCTCGAGCCAGTCGTCCGGCGTGCCCTTGCCGTATTTCTCCATGATGGACTGATCGGCGGCGGCCGCGCGGTAGAGCTCGGCGCCCTCGCGCATCACCTTGCCGATACCGAGCACCTGCGGGCTGTGCGGATCGTCCGGGGTCTCCACCTTGGCGTGGTGCTTGCGGTGGATGGCCACCCATTCCTTGGTCACCATGCCCGTGGTGAGCCACAGCCAGAAGCGGAAGAAGTGGCTGACGACGGGGTGCAGGTCCAGCGCGCGGTGTGCCTGGGCGCGATGCAGGAAGATGGTGACGGAGGCGATGGTGATATGGGTGAGGCCCAGCAGGGCGAGGATGTATCCCCACCAGGGCAGATCGATCAGACCATTGAACATGTAGTGCACTCGACTGTTGAAAACATAAGGTGGCGCATCGTTGCGCGGGCGGCGTACTGGAGGCTTGCGGTCTACCGGCTGGCCGTCTGCCGGGTCCCTGGCGAGGGTTTCATCATACCCTCATTTTGTACGGGAAAGCAGCAGGTTGCCCGACGAGCCGTCCACCTCCACCGACCAGCCCGGTTCGATCCAGGTGGTGGCCACGGCCTCGGTGACGATGACCGGGCCCGCCAGCCGCTGGCCGGCGGCCAGCTCACTGCGCCGGTAGACGGGCACCCCTGATCCGACCCCGTGCACGGCCAATCGTTCCACAGGCCCGGCCGGGGTGTGCGCCGCCGGGGCCGGCAAGGGCACCGACGGCGGGCTGCCGGCGAGCCCCAGCCGCAGGTTCACTAGCTCCACGGGCATGTCCAGCGCATGGCCGTAGGCCTCGCGGTGGGCGGCGTGGAAGTCCGCGGCCGCCGCGGGCAGCCCGCGCCAGGGCACGGACAGGGTGCTGGCCTGCCCCTCGTAGCGCAGGTCGAGCGAGCGCTGGGCGACGGGATCGGTGACGCCCTCGACAGACAGCGAGGCGCGGCCCTCGGCCTCCAGCCCGGCAAAGCCCTGCTCCAGGTCCGCCTCGTCCAGGTCCTCCAGCCGCCCGGGGCGGCTGTGCGAGAGCTGGCGGCCCGGCGGGGCCACCAGCATGCCCAGGGCCGAGAGCACGCCGCCGTGCACGGGCACCAGGGCCTGGTCCATGCCCAGCGCGTCGGCCAGGGCGCAGACATGCAGGCCGCCGGCGCCGCCGAAGGGCATGAGGGTGAAGCCGCGCGGGTCGATGCCGCGCTGTACCGAGATCACGCGCAGGGCCTGGGCCATGTGCTCGTTGGCGATGCGCAGTATCCCCTCGGCCGCCGCCTCGACGGTGAGCCCCAGGCGCGCGGCCAGCCCGCCGACGGCGGCGCGGGCGGCGGCCACGTCCACCGGCAGGCCGCCGCCCAGGCGGGTGCTGGCCGGCAGGTGGCCGAGGACGAGGTTCGCGTCGGTGACGGTGGGCTCGCGACCGCCCTGCCCGTAGCAGGCGGGCCCGGGCGCGGCCCCAGCCGACTGCGGCCCCACCTGCAGCAGGCCGCCGGCGTCGATCCAGGCGATGGAGCCGCCACCGGCGCCGATGGTGTGCATGTCGACCATGGGCACGGCCACCGGATAGCCGGCGATCTCGCTCTCGCTGGTGAGCCCGATCCCGCCGTCGATCATGGCGACGTCGGTGGAGGTGCCGCCCATGTCGAAGCTCAGCAGGCGGTCGCGGGCCGAGGCTCGGGCCACGTGGCGCGCCCCCATGAGCCCGCCGGCCGGTCCCGACAGCAGCAGTTGCACGGCCTGCCCACCGGCCCGGGCGGCATCGATGGTGCCGCCGTGGCTCTGCATCACCTCGAGGCCGGCGGGGGCCACGCCCGCCTCCAGCCGGCCGAGATAGCCCTGCATCAGCGGGCCCACGTAGGCGTTGAGCCAGGTGGCCATGCCGCGCTCGTACTCGCGGTATTCGGGCAGCACCTGCGAGGAGCGGGAGACGAACACGCCCTCGGGTACCGCGGCCTCGACGGCCCGTTCGAAGCGGTCGTCGACGAAGGCGAACAGGAGGTTGATGGCCACGGCCTCGGGGGCGAGACGCGTCAGTTCGGCGCGCAGGGCAGCCAGGTCGTCTTCGGTGAGCGGCTCGACCACGCTGCCGTCGGCGGCGAGCCGCCCGCCGGTCTCCAGGCAGAGCTCGGCCGGCACGGGCGGGGACACCGGCGGCGGCTGCAGGTCGTAGAGGTCGCGCCGGGCCTGGCGGCCGATGGTGAGCACGTCGGCCAGGCCCCGGTTGGTGACATAGGCCGTGCGCACGCCCTTGCCCTCGAGCACCGCGTTGGTGGCCACGGTGGAGCCGTGGATCACGCGCAGGCCCGACAGCGCCAGGCCGAGCTCGCGCAGGCCCTGCAGGATGGCCCGCTCGGGGGCCTCGGGCGTGGACAGCACCTTGTGCACGCGAAAGCCCGCGCCGTCGAAGTAGACGAAGTCGGTGAAGGTGCCGCCGGTGTCCACGCCCAGCAGCCGCGGGGAACCGGCGGAGGGGAAATCGGTCATTCAGACTGTCATCGAAGTGTCATTACACGGCCTGTCGTCGCACTGTTACAATCCCGCCACATCGGACGGAACGATGCGCGGCGACGCGCCCAACAAGAAGAACGCAGTGTAAGGGATATGAGCGCCAAATTCCTCGTCGAGGCCCGCCACCTGTACCGCCGCTACGGACCCGCCCAGGCCGTGAGCGACGTGAGCCTGACCCTGCGCCAGGGCGAGGTGCTCGGCCTGCTCGGCCCCAACGGCGCCGGCAAGAGCACCACCATGCGCATGCTCACCGGCAACCTGGCCCCGAGCGCGGGAGAGATCCTCATCAACGGCATCGACCTGCTGGACCGCCCCCGCGAGGCCAAGCGCCACCTGGGCTACCTGCCCGAACAGCCGCCCGTGTACCGCGACCTGCGGGTGGACGAATACCTGGCCTACTGCGCGAGCCTGCACGGGCTGAAGGGCGGCAAGGCCCGCACCGCGGTGGCCGACGCCCTGGAGCGCTGCGCGCTCACCGACGTGCGGCGCCGGCTCATCGGCAACCTGTCCAAGGGCTACCAGCAGCGCGTGGGCATCGCCCAGGCCATCCTGCACCGCCCGGCCGTGGTCATCCTCGACGAGCCCACCGTCGGCCTGGACCCGATCCAGATCCGCGAGATCCGCGACCTCATCCGCGAGCTCGGCCGCGAATACTCGGTGATCCTCTCCACCCACATCCTCCCCGAGGTACAGGCGGTCTGCGACCGCGTGCAGATGATCCACCGGGGGCGCACCGTGTTCGACGACACCCTGGACGGGCTGGAGGGTCGCCACGCCGAACCCGTGCTGGTGGCCGGCTTCGAGCGCCCGCCCGGGGAGGCGGCCCTGCGCGTGATCCCGGGGGTGGAGGGCGTGGAGCGGCTCGCCGACGGGCGCTTCCGCCTCCGCCACCGCGCCGATGCACGCACGGCCGGCGCGATCGCGAAGGCCGCCGTCGAGGGGGACTGGGGGCTCGCCGAGCTCACCCCCGAGCGCGCCACGCTGGAACAGATCTTCGTCGACCTGGTGCACCGCGAACACGACACGGAGGCCGCCGCATGATCGCCGTCATCGCCCGAGCCGAATTCCGCCGCCTGTTCCTCTCGCCGCTGGCCTGGTCCATCCTGGCGGTGAGCCAGTTCGTGCTGGCCCTGCTGTTTCTCGTCTTCGTGGAGAGCTTTCTCACCGAGATCCAGCCGGCCTATGCCGGCCAGCCCGGCGCCCCGGGCGTGACCGACGCGGTGGGCTCGCCGCTGTTCTTCTGGGCGGCCTTCATCATGCTCGCCATCATGCCGCTGCTGACCATGCGGCTGATCGCCGACGAACGCCAGAACGGCACCCTCACCATGCTGATCTCCGCGCCCGTCTCCAGCGCCCAGATCGTGCTCGGCAAGTACCTGGGGCTGCTGGGCTTCATCGGGGTGATGATCGCCATGGTCATGCTCATGCCGGTCTCGCTCGCCGCCGGCACCAGCCTCGACTGGGGCAAGCTCGCCGCCAGCGCCCTCGGGCTGCTGCTGCTGCTCGGCTCCTTCGGCGCGGCGGGGCTGTATCTCTCCAGCCTCGCCCAGCAGCCGCTGGTGGCGGCCGTGAGCAGCTTCGGCCTACTGCTGTTCCTCGTCGTGCTCTACATCTCGGGCAGCACCCAGTCCTCGGCCAGCGAGCTGTTCGTCTACCTCTCGCACTACGGGCACTTCCTGTCCTTCCTGCAGGGCATGTTCGACACCAGCGACCTGGCCTATTACCTGCTCTTCATCGCCACCTTCCTGGTGCTGACCATCCGGCGCCTGGACAACGAACGCCTGCAACGCTGACGCCATGAAGATCGACGCCAACTCCCGCCGCCTCACCCGGCTCCAGAACCTCGTCTTCGTCGTGCTGCTGCTGGCCGCCGTCGGCCTGCTGGCCTGGCTGAGCACCCAGTACCGCTACGAGGCCGACTGGACCAGCGGCAACCGCAACACACTGAGCGCCGAGACGCGGCAACTGCTGTCGCGCATCGAGGGCGAGCTGGTCATCACCGCCTACGTGGCCGACGACGTGGAACTGCACCGCCGCATCGGGGAGCGCATCGACCGCTACCGCCGGCACAAGGCCGACGTCGTCCTCGAGTTCGTGAACCCGGACCTCGAACCCCAGCGTGCCAAGGCCGACGACATCCAGCGTGCCGGCCAGCTGGTGCTGCGCCTGGGCGGGCGCAAGGAAGTGGTGGGCGACCTCGCCGAACAGACCCTGGCCAATGCCCTGCAACGCCTGGTGCGTGGCGAGGAGCGTTACGCGATTTTCCTCGAGGGCCACGGCGAGCGGGCCCTGGCCGGCACGGACAGCAAGGGCCTGGCCCAGCTCGCACAGGTGCTGGAGCGCTCGGGACTCGCCCTGCGCGAACTCAACCTGGTGCGCACCCCCGCCATCCCGGACAACATCGCCCTGCTCGTGATCGCCGCCCCGCAGCAGCCGCTGCTGGCGGGCGAGGTCGAGCTGATCCGGCAGTACGTGGACAACGGCGGCGCCCTGCTGTGGCTGGTCGAGCCCGGCGAGCTGCAGGGCCTGGCGCCGCTGGCCGGGCAGCTGGGCGTGGGCCTGCCCGACGGCCTGCTGGTGGATGCCAACCAGCAGCTGCGCTCGCTGCTGGGCATGGACCACCCGGCCATCATCCCGGTGGCCGCCTACGGCCGCCACCCGGCCACGGCGGATCTCGAGGTCTTCACCCTGTTCCCCGTCGCCCGCCCGGTGGAGGCACAGGGCAGCGAGACCTTCGAACAGCAGGCCCTGCTCACCACCCTCAGCGAGACCTGGCTCGAGACCGGCCCGCTCGAGGGCGACGTGACCTTCGACGAGGCGGCCGGCGACCGGCCGGGGCCGCTCACCCTCGGCCTGGCCCTGACCCGCCAGGTCGAGGACAGCGAGCAGCGCATCGCCGTGATCGGCGATGCCGACTTCCTGGCCAACGGCTTTCTCGGCCACGGCGGCAACCTGGACCTCGCCACCCGCCTGGTCAACTGGCTCGCCGCCGACGACAGCCTGATCGCCATCACCAGCCGCGGGGCGCCCGACACCTCGCTGGACCTCTCGCCGAGCTATGGCTACGCGGTCGCCATCGGCTTCCTCTTCGTGCTGCCGCTCGCGCTGCTCACCGCCGGCCTGGTCATCTGGCTGCGCCGTCGGCGGGCCTGAGGCGAGACGCCATGGCCAGCCAGCGCACCCGCCTCCTGATCAATCTCGGCCTGCTCGCCGCGGTCGGCGTGCTGGCCGCCATCGCCCTCCTGCGCCCCGGCGCCGAGGAGGTCCCGGCCCGGCTCACCGCCCTGGAGGCCGAGGCCATCGACCGCATCGTGGTGCAGGGCGAGGACCAGGCGCCGGTCGAGCTCGAACGCCGCGGCGCGCACTGGTGGATGACCCGCCCCTGGGAACTCGAGGCCAGCCCCCGGCGCATCGAGGACCTGCTGGGCTTCGCCCGCGCACCGGTCCATGCCAGCTACCCGGCCGACGACCTGGTACTCGATCGCTACGGCCTCGCCCCGCCCCGCATGCGGCTCGAGCTGGACGACACCGTGATCGCCTTCGGCGACACCAACCCCGTCAGCCGCAGCCGCTACGTCCGCGTCGGCGAGCGCGTCCACCTCACCGACGACACCCGCCCCTACCTGCTCAACGCCACGCCCGAGAGCTACCTGGGGCCGCGGCTGCTGCCGCGCGACGCGCAGATCGAGGCACTGGCGCTGCCGGACCTGCACATCACGCGTGCCCCCGGTGCCGGCTGGCAGGCCGACGCCGACGTCCCGGCCGACACCCTGCAGGCCCGCATCACGGCCTGGCAGGACGCCGAGGCCCTCTGGGCCAAGCCCTACACCCCGCGCGAGGGCCTGCCGACCATCACCGTCACCCTGGCGGACGGCCAGACCCTCACCTTCGCCGTGGCCGGGACCGAGCCGGACCTTGAACTCGCCCGCCCGGACCTCGGCATCGTCTACACCCTGCCGGCGGAGGCGGCCGCGAACCTGCTGGGCGAGTCCACACCTGGCGACTGACGGTTTACACCCCCGCCCGCCTGTGCCACCGTCTCAAACGGAACCACCCCTTCAGGAGACACCCATGTACCGCATCAAGGGACTGCGCCTCGCGCTCCTCACCGCCCTCGCCGCCCTGCTGCTCGGCGCCTGCGCCACCACCCCGCAGAACGGCGAGACCGCCGAGGCCGGATCGGCCGACGGGGCGGCCGACATCGAACGCGAACTCAAGGAGTGCTACCTGATCGGGCAGATGTACCTGTGGTCGCTGGCCGACTACAGCCGGGGCCTGTCGCTGGAAGAGGCGCAGGAGACGCGCCGGCGCGCCTTCTTCAACAACGTGCCGGAACTCGCCGAGCACCAGCGCGCCATCGCCGCCACGGTCTACGCCGAGACCCCGCAGGGCCGCTACCCGGCCAGCCGCTACCTGCGTACCAAGTACGCCGAGTGCGGCAAGACCACCAGCGACCCCGAACTCGGGCAGAAGTCCACCATGTGTTTCAACCTCGTGCTGCTCTCCGAGGTGGTGCACGAGATGCGCGACGCCGGCCAGAGCCGCGACCAGGTCGCCGAGGCCTTCTCCGCCGCCAACCAGAACCTCGAGTCCTACGCGCCGATGATCGATGCCATCTTCGCCAGCGAGCGCACGCGCGAGGACTACAACGCCGGGCTCTTCACCCGCTGCCTCGGCGCCTACGTGCTCGAACCCGCCGGGTGATCGCCGGGCGCGCGCGCCGCCCCGATCCGTTACAATACCCGCCTCTGGCCGGCCATCAGGCCGGCCGCTTTCGTGACAGCGTCCGGACGACACCCGTAACCGATCACCGATGACCGACCCGTCCCAGATGAGCATCCCGTTCTGCGTGACCGTGGCCGCACCCGACGCCCTGGCGTCGGCGCTCGCCGACCCCCGCACGCTGGCGGTGATCCGCTTTGCCGAGACCCCGGCGCGGGACCCGGCCGAGCCGCGCCTGGTGCAGACCGGCCTCGCCCCGCTGGGCGGCACCGACGGCATCGAGATCTGGCGCAGCCCCCAGCCGGTGGAGACCGGCACCGACGGCCTCTTCTCCTACGCGCGCACCCCGGACGCCCTGCTGGTACACGCCCTGGTAAACGAGGCCGACTACGCCAGCCTGGAGGATGCCGTCGAGCACCTCTACCGCGAGTTCTTCGCCGTGCTCGAGCACCAGGGCTACCCGCACCAGCTGCGCGTGTGGAACTACTTCCACGACATCAACCGCGAGCGGCCGCAACTGGAGCGCTACCGCAGCTTCTGCCTCGGCCGTCACCGCGTGCTGGCGGCCATCCCGGACTTCGAACGCACCCTGCCGGCGGCCACCGCCATCGGCACCCATGCCCCGGGCCTGCAGCTCTACGCCCTGGCCGCGCGCGCGCCCGGCCTGCAGATCGAGAACCCGCGCCAGGTGAGCGCCTTCAAATACCCGGAGCAGTACGGCCCGCGCAGCCCGTCGTTCTCGCGCGCCACCGTCAAGCGCTGGCCGGGGCAGGACCACTTCTACATCTCCGGCACCGCCAGCATCGTCGGCCATGAGTCCCGCCATACCGAGGACGCCGGCCAGCAGATCGACGAGATCATGGCCAACATCGACGCCCTGCTCGCCGAGGCCGACCGCGCCACCGGGCTGCACCTGGCCTCCGCCGCCGAGCTCTCGCTGCTCAAGGTCTACGTGCGCGACCCCACGCACCTCGACACCGTGCGCGCCCGCGTCGAGGCGCACCTGGGCACCGCCGTGCCCGTGATCTACCTGCACGGCGACATCTGCCGCGCCGACCTGCTGGTGGAGGTCGAGGCCCTCTACGCGGGCCGCTGCGAAGGCTGACATGCCCGAACTGCCGGAGGTCGAGACCACCCGCCGCGGCATCGCGCCGCATGTCACCGGGCACCGCGTGCGCGAGGTGATCGTGCGCCAGCCGCGCCTGCGCTGGCCGGTGCCCAGGGCACTCGCCAGGAAGCTCGCCGGCCAGACGATCGACGCGGTCGAGCGCCGCGGCAAGTACCTGCTGTTGCGCACCACGGCCGGCACCGCCATTTTGCACCTGGGCATGTCCGGCAGCCTGCGCATCGTCGATGCCAGGGTTGCGCCCGAGACCCACGACCACCTCGACCTCGTGCTGGAGAACGGCCGCGCCCTGCGCCTGCGCGATCCCCGCCGCTTCGGCGCCGCCCTGTGGACCGAGACCGACCCGCTGGCCCACAAGCTGCTCGCAGCGCTCGGCCCCGAACCGCTCTCCGATGCCTTCGACACGGACTACCTCTACGCCCGCTCCCGCGGCCGCAAGGGCAGCATCAAGGAATTCATCATGAACAGCCACGTCGTGGTCGGCGTGGGCAACATCTACGCCAGCGAGTCGCTGTTCCGCGCCGGCATCAACCCCAGGCGCGCGGCCGGGCGTGTCTCGCGCGAGCGCTACGCAGCACTCGTCAAGGCGATCAAGGACGTACTGGCCGAGGCGATCAAACAGGGCGGGACGACCCTGCGCGACTTCGTGCGCGAAGACGGACAACCCGGCTACTTCCGCATCCGGCTCAAGGTGTACGACCGCGCCGACAAGCCCTGCCCGGTCTGCGGCACCGCGATCCGCCAGATCACCCAGGGGCAGCGTTCGACGTATTACTGTCCGGTGTGCCAGCGCTAGCGAACCACCACGACTGTCACTTCTGTCGACTGGAACGCTTCGCTGGGGGGTGCTTATGGGCCTGCGTGTACGCATCCAGTAACCGGCGGATCATCTTCTGGTACTGGGTGTGATGCTTTCTTGCCTCCTGCTTGAAGAACTCGACGCTTTCCCTGCTCAGGGAAATCGTGACCTTCACCGTGTCCTCCTTGAACACCAGCGCCTCCGGCGGAGGCAGGAAGTCCTGCACCACCTTCAAAGGGCCCATGGGCTCATCAGTGTATTTGATTTTCCCGCTCATAAATCTGTTTGCCTTTACGCCAGTAACCGGCGCCATATATCCGGATTCGGCCATTGCGGTAGGTGAATCGCACAGTCAGGACACCCACACCCGATCTACCAAAACAGTAATACCGTTTTTCACCCTGACCATGTGCCAGGTCTTCCGCAATAACGCGATGTGGGTCAGCGAACGCAGTCTGCGCTTCCAGAAAGGAAACACCATGCTTCATCTGATTGGAGAGATCCTTCTCTGGATCCCATTCAAAGCTTTCCTTGCTCATGCATGAACACTAGCAGAAGCCCGGCCCAACAGCCATATAATGATATGTATTTTATTGTGGGATTTTCCCCGCATGCCTTGATCACATTGCCCCATGAGGAGAAACCATAAGATAGAAAGATACTATCAATACTTTTGTTATTATTGATTGGCACTATTAGCATGCAGGGCCTATAAACCTCACTGTGCAATCAATAAACCCCCACCACCAAAGGAGTGACCCATGTCTGACATGAGCAAATGCCCCATCCACCACGTCTCGGGTGGCGGCACGAAAAACGAGGACTGGTGGCCGAATCGCCTGAACCTGGACATCCTGCGCCAGCAGTCGGCCAAGTCCGACCCGATGGGCGAGGACTTCGACTACGCGAAGGAATTCCAGAGCCTGGACCTCGCGGCCGTGAAGAAGGACCTCCATGCCCTGATGACCGATTCCCAGGACTGGTGGCCGGCCGACTACGGCCACTACGGCCCCATGTTCATCCGCATGGCCTGGCACAGTGCCGGCACCTACCGCACGGCAGACGGCCGTGGGGGCGGCGGCACGGGCAACCAGCGCTTCGCGCCGGTGAACAGCTGGCCGGACAACGTGAACCTCGACAAGGCCCGCCGACTGCTGTGGCCGATCAAGCAGAAGTACGGCCGCAAGATCTCCTGGGCGGACCTCTTCATCCTCACCGGCAACGTCGCCCTGGAATCCATGGGCTTCAAGACCTTCGGCTTCGCCGGCGGCCGCGCCGACATCTGGGAACCCGAGAAGGACATCTACTGGGGCGCCGAGAAGGACTGGCTGGCCGACCAGCGCTACGAGGAGAACCACGAGAACCTCGAGAACCCGCTGGCCGCCGTGCAGATGGGCCTGATCTACGTGAACCCGGAGGGCCCCAACGGCAACCCGGACCCGCTGCTCGCCGCGAAAGACGTGCGCGACACCTTCGCCCGCATGGCGATGAACGACTACGAGACCGTCGCGCTCACCGCGGGCGGCCACACCTTCGGCAAGTGCCACGGCGCGGGTGACCCGTCCAACGTCGGCCCCGAGCCCGAGGCGGCCCCGATGGCCCAGATGGGCCTGGGCTGGAAGAGCGGCTACAAGAGCGGCAAGGGCGGCGACCAGATCGGCAGCGGCCTGGAAGGCTCCTGGACCCCGACGCCCACCAAGTGGGACATGACCTACCTGGAGATGCTGTTCAACAACGAGTGGGAGCTGGTGAAGAGCCCGGCAGGCGCCTGGCAGTGGACGCCGAAGGAGACCACCGACAGCAACCAGGCGCCGGCCGCCGAGGACCTGTCGCAGAAGCGCCCGATCATCATGACCACCGCCGACATGGCGATGCGCATGGACCCGGACTACGAGAAGATCGCGCGCCACTTCCTGGAAAACCCGGAAGAGTTCGCCGACGCCTTCGCCCGCGCCTGGTTCAAGCTGACCCATCGCGACATGGGCCCCAAGTCGCGCTACCTCGGCCCGGAAGTGCCGAAGGAAGACCTGATCTGGCAGGACCCGATCCCCGCGGTCGACCACAAGCTGGTGGATGACAAGGACATCGCGGAGCTCAAGGCGAAGATCGTCGACTCCGGCCTGACCGTCTCCGAGCTGGTGTCCACCGCCTGGGCCTCGGCCTCCACCTTCCGCGGCTCCGACATGCGCGGCGGCGCCAACGGCGCCCGCATCCGCCTGGCCCCGCAGAAGGACTGGGAGGTCAACCGCCCGGAACAGCTGGCCAACGTGCTCCAGGTGCTCGAAGGCATCCAGGCCGACTTCAACGCCGCGCAGTCCGGCGGCAAGAAGGTCTCCCTGGCCGACCTCATCGTGCTCGGCGGCTGCGCCGGCATCGGGCAGGCCGCGAAGAACGCCGGTTACGACCTGACCGTACCCTTCGCCCCCGGCCGCATGGACGCCTCGCAGGAGCAGACGGACGTGGAGTCCTTCGAGGTGCTCGAGCCGATCGCCGACGGCTTCCGCAACTACCAGAAGGCCCGCTACACCGTGCCGGCCGAGAAACTGCTGGTCGACCGCGCCCAGCAGCTCACCCTCACCCCGCCGGAGATGACGGTGCTGGTCGGTGGCATGCGCGTGCTCGACACCAACGTGGACGGCTCCGCCCACGGCGTCTTCACCGATCGCCCGGGCGCGCTGACGAACGACTTCTTCGTCAACGTGCTGGATCTCGGCACCGAGTGGAAGGCCACCGGCAAGGACGAGGAACAGTTCGAAGGCGTCGACCGCAAGACCGGCAAGAAGAAGTGGACCGGCACCCGCGTCGACCTGGTCTTCGGCGCCAACTCCGAGCTGCGGGCCCTTGCCGAGGTCTACGGCAGCGGCGACGGCGAAGCGAAGTTCGTGAAGGACTTCGTCAAGGCCTGGGACAAGGTGATGAACCTGGACCGGTTCGACCTGGCCAGAGGGTAGTCGCCAGGGAGCCGGGTCACCCGGCTCCCGAACCCAAGGCGTCAATGACAAGGGCGGCGTTTCGCGCGAAACGCCGCCCTTTCTTATGGGTTGGGGAAAACCATGTTCGTCCCTGAACGATGATTAGTGCTGCAGTCATCCGGGTTTTCGATTATTGCGAGTTCGATTATTGCGATTAATATCGCTTCAAGTAGACAACTACTAGCCACGCGACAATTCCGACGGGAGTATGGCCATGAACACCGCAGAACGTCTCCCTGATAGCGAGACCACGGATCTTGCCCGCGACAGCGCCACCGAGCTGAGCAAGCTACTGGCCAACATGCCGGAGGCCGATCGTGCCCGGGTGCAGCTCGATGGCATCGAACTCATCCTGCCCCGGGACGCCCTCGCCCTGCTGCGCGATATCCTCACGGAAATGGCCCAGGGCAATGCCGTCACCCTCGTGCCTAGGCACGCCGAGCTCACCACCCAGGAGGCCGCCAACCTCCTCAACGTCTCGCGGCCGCACCTGATCAAGCTGCTGGAGGAAGGCCAAATACCCTTCACCCGCACCGGCACCCATCGCCGCATCCGCTACGAAGACCTGATCGCCTACAAGGCCGAGCGCGACCGCCAGAGCAAGGAGGCCATGGAGGAACTGGCCAGGCAGGCGCAGGAACTGGACATGGGGTACTGATGCGATTCGTCGTGGTCTATGACGCCTGTGTGCTCTATCCCGCGCCGCTGCGGGATTTCCTGGTGCCTGGCCACGACGGGGTTGTTTGCCGCGAAATGGAGCGAGCGTATCCACGAGGAATGGATGCGGAGTACAAAGCCGACATAAAGCCTTTTGGCCGATTAATCAGAGACTTGGCCTGGTCCGACCCCAGCCGGCCCAGAGCGGGGAACCTTTGCTTGAAATAGTATCAAATACTGATACCATTCTGACATGAACCGCAGGCACCAGAGCACCCTGGAAGCGATATTCACGGACCCGGTCCAGTCGAACATCGTCTGGACAGACATCGAGTCCATGCTCAAGGCCCTTGGTGCCGAAATCAGCGAGGGGCGGGGCTCCCGCGTCCGGATTGCGCTCAACGGCGTGCGGGCGGTCTTCCATCGCCCACACCCGGAGAAGGAAACCGACAAAGGCGCGGTGAAATCCATGCGGCGGTTTCTCGAAAACGCCGGCATAGACATCAAGAGATAGATAGAGACGGAGGACCGGGGGAAACATGATCCTCGAATACAAAGGCTACATCGCCAAACTCGAGATCGACGCCGAAGCCGAGTTGATTCATGGCGAGGTGATCAATACCCGCGACGTCATTACGTTCCAGGCGGATTCCATCCACGACCTGCAGCAGGCATTCGCAGATTCGATCGATGACTACCTGGCCTTCTGCGCCGAACGCGGCGAGGCACCGGACAAGCCCTTCTCGGGGAAATTCATGGTGCGCAGCAATCCGGAGTTGCATCGCGACCTGGTCGCGGCCGCCGCGAGATCCGGCAAGAGCCTGAATGCCTTCGTCACCGACACGCTGGACAAGGTGGTGCATTCGAATCACACGTGAACCGTGGCTGCCCCCGGCTAGAACACCATAACACCAGCCGGACTCACCCTAAGTGAACGGGGAGTCCGGGGCCTGAGCTCCCCGACTGGTCCAGGCGACGGTTACGCCATGAACACCTCATCACCCACGCCGATCTCGCCCGCCGTGACGATATCCGCGTAAATCCCCAGGTTCTGGTCGGCGTCTTTCACGATGCGTCGCAGGATGCCCTTGTCCTCACCGATCGCGGACTGTTGGCGCGTCACCGCGCCGCAACGCGGGGCCGTATCACTGCAATCAACCTGCGCGGACCCGACCCTCAGACGCCGGCCCAGCCAGGCCTGCTCCACCAGCCCCTCCATCCCCGGCAGGGTCTCGATCACAAGGTTGGGGCGAAAGCGCTCGATGTCCCAGTCCGACTGCGGGTGTAGCGCCTGCATGTGCGCCAGGCTCGCGGTGGTGAGGATATGAAACGGCGAGACCAGGAAGAAGGTACCCGGGAGGGTGACGTAGTCCTGCATGGCTTGCGGCAGGTTATCGAGGTCCGGCAGCGGCGGTTCCCCGGCCTCGCGCTCGAACGTGGCCTTCAACTCTTTCAGCCAGGTGTGGGCGTCGGCCTTGTAACGGCGATAGAACGCCTCGTGCTCGATCGGCCTCAACGACCGCAAGGCACTGTCGTGTCCCAACAGTGCCGAGATCCGCTGATGAATGCCCGGATCGTCGCCCGCCAGCACCTCGCCACCGGGGAACTGCACCTCGACCGCACCAAGTCCCAGACCCGACCCATCGCCTATACAGCGAGCCCGGCACTGCAGCAGCGACGGCCGGAACTTGCAACTCTGTATCTCCTGGCGCTTCAGGTCCTGCACGGCCCACAGGCGATCGCCCTGCACACCGCGTGCGTCCAGATGCGCCGTGCCCAACGACTCACCCGCCATCCCCTTCACCGGGTAGCGCCAGATCGCCTTGATACGTCCAAGCCTGGTCATGTCATCGCTCGCAGTGTCCAGATCGACGCCTCGTTAGTAAAGTGGACGGCTCGACGCCGGGCATGATGCACGGCCGCCCAGACTGAGGCGTCTCGTGCACCAAAAACATTCAGAACACTCCTGCATGGGCAGCTATGGATCTCGCACGAAGCCTCCGACTGCCAGCCACAACCCACGGAACCGCCCGTGCCGGCTTCCTTCTGCCCCGCGGCACAACTGGCCACAGCGGAACTTACCGGCAGACTTGCAAATAACAGACCAGCGGGTGAACTGCTGGGTACATCCCCCATCAAGGGAGAGCACGCCAACAGCCCAAGCCGCGTATGGCAGGAGAGCGACTTGCGCAGGAACCAGGAAAGGAACATGGATGAGAGAAATGGAAAAGGGGGCAGATTGAGGCGACCCCGGTTCGGCTCGAAGCTTAGAGCGCGCGTTTCAAGGACAAAAATGAGCCTCTAAGACTGATTTCAAGGCCAATACAAGGCCTTTTTATCGATTACTCAGAGCCTTAGCTTGGTCCGACCCCGGCCAGGCGGCGGTCACTTCCGATTCTTCTTCGTGGACCGTTCCATCCGTTGTGATTAGGCCTCAGGCTTCAGTCGGTTACACTATTACTCACGTTGAAGGCCATCGCTGACATGTTGTGATTAGGCCTCAGGCTTCAGTCGGTTACACTTCAGACTCGATCGAGTCGACGCGGTCAATTGTTGTGATTAGGCCTCAGGCTTCAGTCGGTTACACTGAGAGCTTATATGTGGGAAGTCTCTTTCATGTTGTGATTAGGCCTCAGGCTTCAGTCGGTTACACTATCCAGCGCCTGCTCGGTCACGAGAAGCGCGTTGTGATTAGGCCTCAGGCTTCAGTCGGTTACACTAAACCTGGTGGTGCAGTCTGCGTATGTTCGGTTGTGATTAGGCCTCAGGCTTCAGTCGGTTACACTGCCAACCCCGACCACCTGCTCCACCAATGGGTTGTGATTAGGCCTCAGGCTTCAGTCGGTTACACTAGAAGCTGGCAGCGAAGTTGACCGCCGCGCGTTGTGATTAGGCCTCAGGCTTCAGTCGGTTACACTGTCGCAGTAGATCGGGCGAGTGGCCTTGCTGTTGTGATTAGGCCTCAGGCTTCAGTCGGTTACACTGAGAACGAGGTAAATATGCCACTCGGAAGGGTTGTGATTAGGCCTCAGGCTTCAGTCGGTTACACTACCCCCCGGCGGCGATTACTGCTGCCATTGTTGTGATTAGGCCTCAGGCTTCAGTCGGTTACACTCGGCCGCCCGGTGGACGTGGCGGTAAACCAGTTGTGATTAGGCCTCAGGCTTCAGTCGGTTACACTCGGCGCCATCGACTACCGCGGCGCGTACAAGTTGTGATTAGGCCTCAGGCTTCAGTCGGTTACACTAGTGCAGCAAGGACGGATTGACGTACTGCAGTTGTGATTAGGCCTCAGGCTTCAGTCGGTTACACTGAGGGTCGTTGACGTTGGCCACCACCACAGGTTGTGATTAGGCCTCAGGCTTCAGTCGGTTACACTGATACTCTCGAAGCGCTCAAGGACGAGGAAGTTGTGATTAGGCCTCAGGCTTCAGTCGGTTACACTCTTCGTCGGCCTGCACATGGGCCTGTGCCAGTTGTGATTAGGCCTCAGGCTTCAGTCGGTTACACTGGGTGTTACAACCACCCCGACTAGAGCAGCGTTGTGATTAGGCCTCAGGCTTCAGTCGGTTACACTGACACTGGCGCGCACGGATCCAGGTCGAAAGTTGTGATTAGGCCTCAGGCTTCAGTCGGTTACACTACACCGGACCGCCGGCATGCACGCGGATCAGTTGTGATTAGGCCTCAGGCTTCAGTCGGTTACACTATTCCGCTATCGCTCGCGCCCTCCTCGTACGTTGTGATTAGGCCTCAGGCTTCAGTCGGTTACACTTCCAGGCCCTTGCTCTCGCCCCACAGCTCAGTTGTGATTAGGCCTCAGGCTTCAGTCGGTTACACTCCTGGCGCTGGATGTTGAGCTGCTTGCCGCGTTGTGATTAGGCCTCAGGCTTCAGTCGGTTACACTCACCTGGGTGAGCGCGTCATCGTTTGGCGTGTTGTGATTAGGCCTCAGGCTTCAGTCGGTTACACTACAAGACCCCGCTGCCGCGGGGCCTCTTCAGTTGTGATTAGGCCTCAGGCTTCAGTCGGTTACACTCCGCTATCGCTTCCTCGCCTCGAAGAACACGTTGTGATTAGGCCTCAGGCTTCAGTCGGTTACACTGTGTTGGCCAGTGCCCGGGCGCCGCCGCGGTTGTGATTAGGCCTCAGGCTTCAGTCGGTTACACTCGTCCCGCGCAGACAACCGTCACCAAGCAAGTTGTGATTAGGCCTCAGGCTTCAGTCGGTTACACTATCGAGCGCAGGCGGTTGGACCTGGCGAAGGTTGTGATTAGGCCTCAGGCTTCAGTCGGTTACACTTTTTCCTGGCTCTTTGATTCGGCCTTGTGCGTTGTGATTAGGCCTCAGGCTTCAGTCGGTTACACTGTCGGTCATCCGCACCACCAAGCGACGTTAGTTGTGATTAGGCCTCAGGCTTCAGTCGGTTACACTCCCGCGAACAACGAGACGATGCACGCCAGCGTTGTGATTAGGCCTCAGGCTTCAGTCGGTTACACTTGACCCCTTCCTCGCCGCCCTCGAATGGCTGTTGTGATTAGGCCTCAGGCTTCAGTCGGTTACACTACCGGCACCGACGCCTACCAGGCGCAGGGAGTTGTGATTAGGCCTCAGGCTTCAGTCGGTTACACTATTGGCGGTCAGGGCCACGGACCCCAGCGCGTTGTGATTAGGCCTCAGGCTTCAGTCGGTTACACTAGGCGCTGCACGGGCGAGCGGGCGCTGAGGGTTGTGATTAGGCCTCAGGCTTCAGTCGGTTACACTCAGCAGAGCAACATCCTCGGCACCGTGTCAGTTGTGATTAGGCCTCAGGCTTCAGTCGGTTACACTCCGAGAACGCCGGTTTTACCGACCGCGCCAGTTGTGATTAGGCCTCAGGCTTCAGTCGGTTACACTAAGTTGTCCATGTCGATGTCGGCCACTGCCGTTGTGATTAGGCCTCAGGCTTCAGTCGGTTACACTGCATAAGGCGATGTTCTCTGATGTCGGCCCGTTGTGATTAGGCCTCAGGCTTCAGTCGGTTACACTACGAGCACGAGGAGGCGCTGGGTGCGGCGTGTTGTGATTAGGCCTCAGGCTTCAGTCGGTTACACTTGGCAAGGATGCGACCAGCAGCAGCGGCGAGTTGTGATTAGGCCTCAGGCTTCAGTCGGTTACACTGTAGTCGTTGGCCACGCTCTCGAAGGCGCGGTTGTGATTAGGCCTCAGGCTTCAGTCGGTTACACTCCTGGCGCACGGCTTCGCTGTAGGTCTGGGGTTGTGATTAGGCCTCAGGCTTCAGTCGGTTACACTTGCGGATCGCGAAAGGAGTGTGGCATGAGCGTTGTGATTAGGCCTCAGGCTTCAGTCGGTTACACTACCGAAACCCCCGCCCCGCCTAGCCAGCAGGTTGTGATTAGGCCTCAGGCTTCAGTCGGTTACACTCACAGAACGCGGGGAACAAATCGTCGTGTTGTTGTGATTAGGCCTCAGGCTTCAGTCGGTTACACTCCTTCTGAGGCAAGTCACTGAATAGAAAGGAATTAGAGCAGGATGAGCTGATCTGGCGGGGCGTCCATCGGCCGGCGGCACTTGCCATAGAACAGCTCCATGCGGGCGAACTGTTTGTCGGTGATCCTTGCGACCCGAATTTCACCGTCCGGGGGCAGGGCCTGTTTGACGCGTTTGACATGGACGTCGGCATTCTCGTCGCTGGCACAATGACGCGCATAGACTGAATACTGCATCATCAGGAAGCCATCTTCCAGCAGGGCCTGCCGGAACTTGGTGTAGTGTCGGCGTGCCTCGGCATTGTCCGTTGGCAGGTCGAACATTACCAATACCCACACGGTCCGCAGCCCTCCAAAGACAATCATGGCTCCAGGGCGCAAGGAAAGCACCAGCCGGCCTTCAGCGTGCCTCGCTGCAGCGCCTCGCAGAACTGCTGCACGCAGCGTTGCGTGGCGTTCATGAGCGGCATCTTGTCATCCCCCAGTCGCACCGGCTGGGCCATCAGGCCCAGCAAGGCCTGTTTGCTGTCCTGATTGATTTCTATGATGTCCCGCCGGGCCAGTTCCACCACCTGGGCATCCACCAGTGGCCGAATCGGTTCCATGAGGTCATCCGCCAGGGCATAGGCGTTGTACTGGTTGTGATGGTGCAGGCCCAGGGCGGGGTGCAGGCCACTGGCGACCACGGCGCGGGCGGTCATTGCGCGAGCGATGGCATAGCCGTAATTGAGCAGTTGGTTGATGCCGGTTTGATCCCGGTCACGCCGGAATTGTTTGCCGAACAATGCGGGCCAGTAGTATTTGCAGGCCTGGGCCTCCACGTTGTCCGGGTCACCCGGTTTGACCTTGGAGGTCAACTGTTTCAGCCGCTGTGTGGCACTGCTCTTCAGTTCTTCTAGCAGCCACCCCTGATTGGTTAGCTTGCCCCGCACAACCTGCTGCCAGAGCCGTTTCTTGAAAGTGGGCTTGACAGCGACCTGGGCGCGCAGCACCTTGCCGTGCAAGGTGTGGCCGCTGATGGGCAAGGCCAGCAGGGCCGGGGTATGGCGCTCGTCGCAGCTCACCAGCGCGGTGTTGTGTTGGGCGCAGTGTTGCAATACCGCCTGGGTCATGGTCACGGCGGGGTGGTCCGCGATCAGCATGCCGATGTCCTCGAACGGCACGGAGGCAATCACCTCGTTGTCCCGTTCCACCAAAAGCTGGCCGTGCTTTACCTTCAGCCAGGCTGGATTGCTGATTTCGATGGTGCGCTTGATCACGGCATGATATGCCCCATGCGATTGATTGCGAGTTTCTCTAGGCCCATTTCATTGAGTAGTGCGCTAATTGACTTGCGCACAACCCTATCACCGCTTTCCGTCGTGGCGTCAGAATGTAATCGTAGTGTGGCGCGCCCAGAGTCCTTCTCCAGTTTCTGGATGCGATAAAC
Organism: Chromatiales bacterium; assembly: GCA_014762505.1. Taxonomy (NCBI): domain Bacteria; kingdom Pseudomonadati; phylum Pseudomonadota; class Gammaproteobacteria; order Chromatiales; species Chromatiales bacterium. The sequence continues at coordinate 41,044 of JABURS010000029.1, forward strand.
CCTGCCATCCTTGAGTTTCACCATATCATTTATAGCCAAGGCGGTGACGTAGGCATGTTTATCGTCCAGGTGGGTGTCCAGAATCGGCTGTTTCACGCCATTGACCTGCCGCGCCCGCTGCGCCGCCTCCAGCATGGTGACGAAGCGGGTTTTGATGCGCGGGCTTTGTATGTCACGGAAAACCTCCACGTGATGGGTGTTGCCGTAAACCATGTAGCGGAAGGGCCGTTCGTTTTTGTCGCGCACCGGCAACTGCTCCTCCGCCAGGGCATCCAGGTTGCGGAAGCTGGCCCGCTTTACCCTGACGCGCCGTATGCGAGAGCCATTGGGGTGTAACACCGGATTGTCCGGAGTGAACGCTGCCTTGCTGTCACCCTGATGTTTGTCCAGATGGGCGCGTACTGCCTGTTGCACGGTCGGGTCGATGATAGCGTCGATGTCCTTTTTCTTGATGCTGCCGTCGAGCAACTTGCGGTACACGGTATGGACCTTGCCGTCCTTCTCCACCAGCACCCCGGAGGCGGTGTCCTCGTGCAGCGCGCCCCGTAGGCGCCAGGCTGGCACGTGGGACACGATGGTCTTTTTCACCAATGCATCGGTATCCTGTGCAAAGCTGGCCCACGGCGGGTCGATATGGATATCGTCGGGGCCATGCACATCGGCCCGCTGCGCCAGTTTCGCCATGCCGTGGTAGAGGCGCCGGTCCGTCAGGGCCACCACCGCCGCGTCGATCAGATGGTGGCGGTGATCGGTGCGGTTCTTCTCGTCGGCGCTGCCCAGGATTTGATGCAGGCCCCAGATATGCCGCAGCCAGGCGGTGATCTGACCCTTCACCACGGACACGTCGGTGCCCAGTGGTTTCAGATAGCCCAGCGCCACCCGGCTGATGTAGCGGGTATCGGTGAGCTGGCTGTTGATGAAATCGTCCAGGCCCTCCAGATCCCCTTGTCGCAGCATGCGGTCGGCCTTGGCCTTGAGGGCGCGCCCCTTATCCGCCCAGGACTTGCTGCGCTGCACGATCTGCTCCCAGCGTTGTGCGTCGCCGGAGAAGGCCTGCCAGGGGGTGCGATTGCCCTTGCTGCGGTTCTCACCGGCCAGACAGATCACTTTGTTGATGTAGGAGTCGTCCAGTGACTGGCTGTACGGCAGGATGTGATCCATCTCCACCGCATCGCTGAAGAGCTCGGTCTTGCTAATAGGCCTGCCCGAGTAGGCGCAACAGCCGTCCTGATCTTTCCACAGGCGGTACTTGATCTGATCGTCCCGCTTGGCGCGTTGGCCGGCATGGATGGCCTGGAAGTGCTCCCGAGCCTCGTCGTTGGCCTTGGTATTGGCGGCTTGTTGTTTGTTGTAGGCGGCGAGCTGCCTGCGGTTCATCTTCAGCTCACGAGCCATTTCCAGACGAATGGCCGCCGGTTTGCCGTGCCGGCGTATGATAGCGTTGACCAGCTTGCGCAATTCATGCAGCGCCTTGTTGACCACTGGGTTGCGGGTTTCCGGTGGCGTGGCGAGATAGTCGACGATATCGTCTTGCGCCACCTTTTGTGCCCGCATGCGATAGCCCGCCGCCTGGAGCGCATCGGTATAGATTTTCCCCGCCTCTAGATGCGGCAGGATGCGCCGCATCGCCTTGAGGGACAAACTGCCGTGGTCGGCTTCCAGTTCCAGTACAGCGAGGCGCACCGCGTCGGTGGTGGGGAACTGCCAATGGTTGACGAGCCTGTTCTTGAGGGTCTTTTTGTTCTTTATGGTGATCAGATCGTCGACGAGCAGGGACTGCTGCCCCGGGGGCATGTGATCCCAGGCCTCGCCGATCACCCTGCGGATGGCGCAGGCGGTGCGATTACCAGACAGCTTCTTGACCTCGCTGTTCTCCAGATTGAACTTCTGGGTGCGGTCCAGCCCTACCGCCTTTCTTGCCTTGGCCCAACTCAGTTCCGGCGCATGTTCTAATGCGTTGATCAGCTTGCTGCGCTGTTCATCGGACAGCCGCAGATAGCCGCCGACATGGCCCTCAAAATATTGCAGGTTGTTGATGTCTTGCAGATAGCGAAAACGCTGGAACTCGAGCCGGGCGCGGTGCGCCCGGTTGTATTTCGGCTCGAACTCGCACTTGCCGAGCCGGTCGGCCCGGAAGCGCAGCGGGCGTTGGTAGAAAATGATGTGTTCGATCTGGTCCCAATCCGCGTCGCTCAATACCTCGGCGAATGGCGCCGCTTGGCGTTCCCGGATAAGGGCGAACTCTTCCCGGTACATCTGCCGTGAGGTGCGCAGGTCCTCGGGGACGTGTTTGCGGTTGCGTCGGCAGGTATCACCATCCAGGGAAGCCAGATACTCACCGAGAGTCCGCTTGTTGGCCCGGTGGATGGCCTGGGCCAGCTGGGCAATCGAATGCTTGAAGGCGCTTTCTTCAGCATCGAGGTCGCCCTTTTCGTCCTGGTCCAACTCTTCGATCAGATCGGCGGCGTCCGGATCGTCGATCAATTCCTTGAGTAGCGTCTTTCGGTTGCTCTGAAACCCACGCCTCTGCGCTAGATGCAACAAAATCCGGCCTAGTTCATGCTTGGCCAAGTCGTCATCAAGCGCCTTGGCCCGTAGTTGGTAGGGATCCCCCAATGTGTTGAGCACCTTCTCCCTTTGGGCGGAATCGCGAACGGCTTCCGGCAACAAGTCCTTCTTGATGAGGAAGTTCTCCAGCCGCTGACGACGGCGCGCACGACGCTCGATCAAGCGCCGCGCCAGTCGCTTGCCGCGCCGCTTTGCGTTCTTGGGTGTCGGGGTTTTATCCTCCACGGCACGAGGGAAAATGCGAACCCCGCCGTCTAGGTATCCAGCAGGTTTGCCGTCGCCGTCCAGCGATAACAGCGCCCAGCCTATGGAGTTGGTGCCAAGATCCAGGCCCATAATGTAGTTTGCAGTCTGCAAAGTGGCTCTCCTTATGGTCGACTATTCGCTAGTCGCGTCCAGGCGGCGGACGGGAAATATTCTGCCACCCTATTTGCGCGTTAATCTTGTCCGGCGATTATTCATATGCTAGGTTTTCATTGAGCGTAACCGACTGAAGCCTGAGAGTTCTTTTCATACCAAGAGATGAATTTCTCGCAGGCACCACCGGTAACGGTGACCAACGGCCTCCCAGCGGGGCCGTTTTTTATTTTCACACCGAAAAACAAGAAGGCCATCCCTTTCGTGACGCCCGAAACGATGATGCCCCGGAATCCGGGGCATCATCAAGTTTGACACTCAGCGCACTTCGGCCTTCCCAACCCCTCGCCCATCCGACGCAGCCTCCACCCGCTGCTGCTCCCGGTCCCAGATCACCACGTGCATGTTGCCGTAGGAGGCATCCAGCGGCTGCAACTCATGCCCGCGCGACTGCAGCTCCAGCTGCAGTGCATCGTCGAAGGCCAGCGGTTCGAACTGGATGGCGTCTGGCAGGAACTGGTGGTGGAAGCGGCGGCGCTCGACCATGGCCCTGGCATCCCTGCCCTCGCTGAACTCCAGCGCGGCGAGCAGCACCATGGAGATGATGCGGCTGCCGCCGGGGGTGCCGACCACGGCGATGCGTTCGCCGTCATCGAGGAAAGTTGGGGTCATGCTGGAGAGCATGCGCTTGCCGGGTTCGATGGCGTTGGCCTCCGCGCCGACCAGGCCGTAGACGTTGGGCACGCCGGGCTTGGCGGAGAAGTCGTCCATCTCATCATTCAGCAGCACGCCGGTGCCGGGCACCACCCACGCACTACCAAACGGGTAGTTGATGGAGAGCGTGGCGGAGACGCGGTTGCCGTCCTGGTCGATGATAGAGAAGTGGGTGGTGTCGTTGCCCTTGGGCGTGGTGTCCACCACGCCGGGCAGCAGGGCGCTGGGGGTGGTGCGATCCAGCCGGATGCCGGCGCGCAGGCCGGCGGCGTACTGCGGGTGGGTGAGGCGGCTCAGGGGCATGTCCACGTAGTCGGGGTCGCCCAGGTATTCGGCGCGGTCGCGGTAGGCGCGGCGCATGGCCTCGACGATGACGTGGGTGCGGGTGGCCTCGTCCATGGCGGCCAGATCAAAGCCTTCGAGGATGTTCAGCGCCTCGACCAGCACCACACCGCCGGAGGACGGCGGGGCGGCGGCGGTGACGGTGATGCCGCGGTACTCGCCGTGGATGGGTGTGCGCTCGACGATCTCGTATTCGGCCAGGTCCTCGAGCGACCAGATGCCGCCGCCGGCGCGCACGCCGTTGACGAGTCTTTCCGCGACCTCGCCCTTGTAGAAGCCGTCGCGGCCCTTCTCGGCCAAGACGCGCAGGGTGGCGGCGAGCTCGAGCTGGCGGATGACGGTGCCTTCCTCGGGCACGTTGGCACCGCGCAGGAAGAGCCGGGTGGCGTCCGCCGAGGCGCGCAGGGCCTCGAGGCGGAAGCCGGCCATGCGCCGGTAGTGGGCGTCGACCGCGAAGCCCTCCTCGGCCAGGCGGATCGCCGGGGCGAGACTTTGGCTCAACGGGAGCTTGCCGTAGGTCCCGGCCAGGTGGGCGAGCCCGCCGCGCTCGCCCGGGATGCCGGCGGCCAGCGGGCCGTCCACCGAGGCCTGCGGGATCACCTCGCCCCTGGCGTCCAGGTACATGTCGCGGTGGGCGGCGAGCGGGGCGCGCTCGCGACCGTCGATCATGGTGGTGAAATCGTCCTCGGCGCGGTGGATGAGCCAGAACCCGCCTCCGCCGATGCCGGAGCTGTAGGGCTCGACCACGGCGAGCGCGGCGCTCACGGCCACGGCGGCATCGAAGGCGTTGCCGCCGGCCTCCAGGATCTCGTGCCCGGCCGCGGTGGCCGCCGGGTGTGCGCTGGCAATGGCCGCGCGGCCCGGGCCGTCCGCCGCCTGTGCGGCGAGGCTGAACAGGACCAGGCAGAGGGCGAGCCCGCGAAGCAGGCGGCGTGAAAGCGAAAAGGCCCCGTGACGGGGCCTTTTCGTGTTCTGTTGCTGCGCGTACATATCTACCGGCATCAGGCGCTGGTGAGCTTTTCGTACTTGGCCTGCAGCTGGTCGCGGGTCTCTTCGTGTTCCGGGTCGACCAGGATGCAGTCGACGGGGCAGACCTCGATGCACTGGGGCTCGTCGTAGTGGCCGACGCACTCGGTGCAGAGGTTGGGGTCGATCTCGTAGATCTCGTCACCCGGGGTGATCGCGCCGTTCGGGCACTCCGGCTCGCACACGTCGCAGTTGATGCATTCGTCAGTGATCAGCAGGGCCATAGCGTCACCTTGGTTCGTAAATTAGCAATGCCTGAAATTCTAAATGATCCGCGCCCGGAGTGCAGCCTCGACGTGGGCGTCGACGAAGTGTGATACATCGCCGCCCAGGGATGCAATTTCCCGCACCAGGCTTGAGGACACATAGGCGTACTCCTCGGCCGGGGTGAGGAACAGGGTCTCGAGGTCGGGCGCGAGGTGGCGGTTCATGCCGGCGAGCTGGAACTCGTACTCGAAGTCGGAGACCGCGCGCAGGCCGCGCAGCACCACCTTCGCCCCCTGGGACCGCACGAAGTTCACCAGCAGGCCGTCGAAGCCGATGACCTCCACGTTGGACAGCCCGCCCAGCGACTGTTCCGCCAGGCCGATGCGCTCGGCCAGCGGGAAGAAGGGGGTCTTCTTGGCGCTGGCGGCCACGCCCACGATCACGCGGTCGAACAGGCCCGCGGCGCGCCGCACCAGGTCGGTGTGGCCGCGGGTGATGGGGTCGAAGGTCCCGGGATAGACGGCGGTGATATTCATGGCGCCTAGTATTCCGGCCCGGGGGGCGGGCTGCAAGCACGGGTTGTCGGCCCGGGCGATGCACCGGGGCGCCCGGCGCGGCCCCGGGCAGGGTCTCAGTAGGGGCTGCGGGCCCGTAGCTCCGCCGCCTGGTAGTGCAGCGCCTCGACCCGCTCGGCGTGGTAGGCCATGTCCGCCTCGATGGCCCGCTGGTTGCGCACCAGCGACTTGATCTCGATGAGGATGTCCGCGCGCTCGTGCGGGCGCAGGCCCGGGGCGATGAGCAGGGCCTCGTGATGGGCGATGCGCTCGTCGAGGTCCTGCGCCTCCCGGTACAGCCGGTCGAGCGCGCCCTGCTCGCCGCGGGCGTCCGCCTCCAGCACATGGATCTCGCGCCCGTAGGCGTAGGCCGGCAGGAAGGCGTCGCGCAGCGGGGCCGGGCAGACGCCGTGGTAGGCGGCGCCCTCGAGACCGGCCCAGTAGCCGCTGTGCGGCTGGCAGTAGCGCTGCAAGCCGGCGTCGCGCCCGGCCGTGTAGGCGGCCAGGTCGGGCTGCACGTCGTGCTTCGCGCAGGCCTTGCGGTGCGCGGCAAGGCGCGTCGCCGGGCGGCCGGCGACGCCGTCCTCGTAGCCGATGGCCTGCCAGTCGGCGCTACGGCACTCGGCCTCGTTGAGCGTGGCGCAGCCGGCAAGCTGCGCGAGGGCCAGCAGCCCGCCCAGCAGCAGTCCGATTCGATGCATGGAAATCATGTCCCCGTCTCCCCTGTGGGCGCCCACCCCGGGGCGCCGTTCGACACACGTCGGGGACAGGCTAGCTCAGGCGTCTGAACCGGGGCTGAGCGCCTCTGCAACGGGGGCGCGGGCCAGGTGATAACCCACCTGCCCCGCCTCACGGGTCTTGAGGAGGCTCCAGCCCGCGGGCAGCGGCGGGGCGCCGAGCCCGGCCTCGGCCTCGATGTAGACGTGGGCGCCCGGGGCCAGCCAGCCCTGTTCGAGCAGGGCCAGGGTCTCGGCCACCAGGCCCTTGCCGTAGGGGGGGTCGAGGAAGACGAGGTCGACCGGTTGCGGTGCGCCGGAAAGAAAGGCCCGCACGCTGCGGGCCTCGACGCGCAGGCGGGCGGGATCGAGGGCGGCGGCCTGCTCGCGCAGCTGGGCCGCGATGCGTGCGTCCTGCTCGACGAGCACGACCTCGCGCGCCCCGCGCGAGGCGGCCTCGAAGCCGAGCGCGCCGCTGCCGGCGAAGAGGTCCAGGCATCGTGCGCCCTCGGTCACGCCCTGCAGCCAGTTGAACAGGGTCTCGCGCACCCGGTCGGGCGTGGGCCGCAGGCCCGGGGCGTGGGGCACCGGCAGGCGCCGGCCGCGCCACTCGCCGCCGATGATGCGCAGGCGGCCGGGGGCGCCGGCGCGCGGGGCACGCCGGGCGGCGGGCCTACTCGGCTTCCGGGCCACCGACGATGACCGTGATCATGCGCTCGGGGTCGAGCCGGCGGGCGAAGGCGTCGCGGATGTCCGCAATGCCCACGGCCTCGACGCGGTCGGTGAAGCGGTCGAGGTAGTCCAGCGGCAGGCCGTAGAAGCCGATCATGGCGAGGTACTGCACGATGTCGCGGTTGCTCGCCACGCGCAGCGGGAAGCCGCCGGTGATGTTGGCCAGCGCGGCACGGTATTCCTCCGCGCTCGGCCCCTCGGCGACGAAGGTCGCCAGCGTGTCGCGGGCCACGGTCACGGCCTCCCCGGCCTGGTCCACGCGGGTCTGCAGGCCGGTGAGGAAGGGCCCTTCCATGGCCATGGGCAGGAAGTAGCTGTACACGCTGTAGGACAGGCCGCGCGCCACGCGCACCTCCTTCATCAGCCGCGAGGTGAAGCCGGAGCCGCCGAGTACGTGGTTGCCGAGGTAGAGGGCGAAGTAGTCGGGGTCGCCGCGGCGCATGCCGGGCGCGCCCAGGTAGACGTGGGCCTGCTCCGAGGGGAAGGGGATGCGCAGGGTGCGGGGCTCCTCCAGCGCCGGCACCGGCGGCAGGGCCGGGGCCGGCTCGCCGGCCGGCAGGGCCGCGCTCACCCGTGCGGCCAGGGCCTCGGCCGCCGCGCGGTCGAGGTCGCCGACGATGGCGAGCACGCCGTTGCGGGCCACGTAGTGGCGCGCGTGGAAGGCGGCCAGGTCCGTGCGGCGCAGGGCCTCCAGCGACTCGCGGGTGCCGAGCGGCGGATGGGCGTAGGGATGGTCGCCGTACAGGGCCGCGTACAGGGCCTTGCTCGCGATCTCGCCCGGGTCCTGGGCCTGGGCCTGCAGGGCGACGAAGGCCTGGCGGCGGGTGCGCTCGAAGTCGGCCGCGGCGAAGCGGGGCTGGCCCACCACGGCGAGGAAAGTCGTAAAGGCCGGCTCGAACCAGTCGGGCTCGCTCAGGCTGCGCAGCGACACCCAGGCCATGTCGCGGGCCGCGCCGGCGCCGTACTGGGCGCCCACGGCCTCGAAGCGCTCGGCGATGGCGTCGGCGTCCCACTCGCCCGCGCCGCTGTCGAGCAGGCCGTTGGTCAGCTGGGCGAGCCCCGGCTGCGCGCCGTCGCGTGCGCTGCCGGCATCGAACACCAGGCGCAGGTCCGTCATGGGCAGTTCGGGGGCCTGCACGTAGTACACGCGCAGCCCGTTGTCGGTGGTCCAGTGCTGGATCTCGGGCGCCGCCTGCAGGGGCAGGGCGACCAGGGCCAGCAGCAATACGATGAATCGCGGCATAGACGGGGAATCCTCGGGTATCAGTGCAGGTCGCCGCCGCCCTGGCGCGGCGGGTTGGCCGGGTCGATGGGCTGGGGATCGAGATGGGCCACGGTGAGGCACTCGTCGAGGAGATACTTGCGGGCCACGGCCTGCACCTGCTCGGCGGTGACGGCGCGGATGCGTTCGGCATAGCCCTCGGCCATGCGCCAGTCCAGGCCCACCGTCTCCAGCGTGCCGATGACCATGGCCTGGTGCTGAATGGAGTCGCGCTGGTAGACCTCCTGGGCCACGACCTGGGCCTTCACCCGCTCCAGCTCCTCGGCGGTGACCGGCGCCTCGCGCAGGGCCCGGACCTGCTCGCGCAGGGCCGCCTCGATGGCGGCGGCCGTCTGCCCGGGAGCCGGCGTGCCGTCGAGCAGGAACAGGCCGTCCAGGCGGCTGGTCGGGCCGTTGTAGCCGGCCCCCGCACTGGCCGCGATCTCGCGCCCGCGCACCAGCTCGCGACTCAGGCGCGCGCTCGCGCCGCCATCCAGGATGCCGGCCAGCACCTCCAGAGCATAGGGCTCCCAGTCGCTTTCGGCGGTGGGCACCGTCGGCACCTTGTAGCCCAGGATCACGTAGGGCAGCTCGGCCGGGGCCTTCACCGTGATGCGACGCTCGCCGATCTGCGCCACCTCGTGACGCGGCTTGGGCGGCGCGACGTCGCGGCTGCGGATGCCGCCGTAGTAGCGCCGCGCCAGGCGATGCACCTCGTCGGGGTCGACGTCGCCCACCACCACCAGGGTGGCGTTGTTGGGGGCGTACCAGCGGTCGTACCAGTGCTCGAGGTCGTCCAGGGTGAGGCTCTCCAGGTCCTGCATCCAGCCGATCACGGGATTGCCGTAGGGGCTGTTGAGCCAGGCGGTGGCGAGGAACTGCTCGTAGGTGAGCGCGCTGGGGTTGTCCTCGGTGCGCAGCCGACGCTCCTCCTGCACCACGGCGCGCTCGCGCTGGAAGTCGTCCTCCTGCAGGAGCAGGTTGCGCATGCGGTCGGCCTCCAGGCGCATGGCGGTCTCCAGCCGGTCGGCGGCCAGCACCTGGTAGTAGGCCGTGTAGTCGCGGCTGGTGAAGGCGTTCTCGCGCCCGCCCAGCTCGGCGATGACCTCGGAGAAGGTGCCGTTGGGGTAGCGGCTGGTGCCCTTGAACATCATGTGCTCGAGCACGTGGGAGACGCCGGTGATGCCGCCGTACTCGTAGGACGAGCCGACCTTGTACCAGACCTGCTGCACCACCACGGGGGCGCGGTGATCCTCCTTCACCACCACCTTCATGCCGTTTTTCAGCATGAATTCGTGGGTCTCGCCGCCCGCCGGCCGGTCGGCCCCGGCAACGGCCAGGAGCGGGACCAGCAGGCAAAAGAGCAGCAGCGCACGGCGCAGGGCTTTTGTTGGCATGTTCGATTTCACCTTACAGGCTGGGGTGATAGCATTGGGTGGCCCCGGACCGCGCGCAACCCGCGCCGGCACCACCTCATCATTGTACGGCCTGGCCGCGCCACCGCTGGCGCGCCACGTCACTGGTAGACTGACTGACGCATGTTTGGTTTCGGAAAACGCGACAAGACCCCGGAAACCGCCGGGGAGGCCCCGAAAAAGCCGGGCCTATTCTCACGCCTGAAGCAGGGTTTGTCCAAGACGGGGCGCGGTCTGACCGAGGGCATGGCCTCGCTGGTGCTCGGCCGTAAGGAGATCGACGACGAGCTCCTGGAAGAACTGGAAGACCGGCTGCTGATGGCCGACGTCGGCATGGAGGCCACGCAGCGCATCATCAAGGACCTCACCGCCCGCGTGGCGCGCAAGCAGCTGGCCGATGCCGACGCCCTGTTCTCCGCGCTGAAGGACGACATGACCGCCATCCTCGAACCGGTGAGCCAGCCGCTCGCGATCGACGCGACGCGCACGCCCTTCGTGATCCTGGTGGTGGGCGTGAACGGCGCCGGCAAGACCACCACCATCGGCAAGCTCGCCAAGCGCCTGCAGGGCGAGGGCAGGTCGGTGATGCTGGCGGCCGGCGACACCTTCCGCGCCGCCGCCGTCGAGCAGCTCGAGGTCTGGGGCGAGCGCAACAACATCCCGGTCATCGCCCAGGGCACGGGGGCCGACTCGGCCTCGGTGATCTTCGACGCCCTGCAGGCGGCGAAGGCCCGCGGCATCGACGTGCTCATCGCCGACACCGCCGGCCGCCTGCACACCCAGTCGAACCTCATGGAGGAGCTGAAGAAGGTCACCCGCGTGATGACCAAGCTCGACCCGGAGGCCCCGCACGAGACCCTGCTGGTGGTGGATGGCGGCACCGGCCAGAACGCGCTCAACCAGGCCCGCCAGTTCAACGAGGCGGTGAAGCTCAGCGGCCTAACCGTCACCAAGCTCGACGGCACCGCCAAGGGCGGCATCCTCTTCGCCCTGGCGCAGCAGCTCGGCATCCCGATCCGCTTCATCGGCGTGGGCGAGTCCATCGAGGACCTGCAGGTCTTCGAGGCCGCCGCCTTCGTCGACGCCCTGCTGGCCCGCGACTGATACCGACATGATCCTCTTCCAGAACGTCACCAAGCGCTACCCCACCGGCCAGGAGGCCCTCGGACAGATGACCCTGGAGGTCGGGGACGGCGAGATGGCGTTCCTCACCGGTCACTCGGGCGCCGGCAAGAGCACCCTGCTCAAGCTCATCGCCATGATCGAGCGCCCCACCCGCGGGCACATCGTGGTGAACGGCAAGAACCTGCACACCCTGCCCCGCCGTCGCATCCCGCAGTTTCGGCGCGACATCGGCATCATCTTCCAGGACCACCACCTGCTGCACGACCGCAGCGTGTTCGACAACGTGGCCCTGCCGCTGATCATCGCCGGCTACCGCCAGCAGGAGATCGGCCGGCGCGTGCGCGCCGCGCTCGACAAGGTGAGCCTGCTGCACAAGGAAAAGGCCTTCCCGGTGACGCTGTCCACCGGGGAGCAGCAGCGCGTGGGCATCGCCCGCGCCGTGGTCAACCGCCCGGCCATCCTGCTGGCGGACGAACCCACCGGCAACCTCGACCCCGAGCTCTCGCGCGAGATCATGGGGCTGTTCGAGGAGTTCAACCAGGTGGGCACCACCGTGCTGGTGGCGAGCCACGATCTCGACCTGATCGCGCCCATGGGCAAGCGCATGATCTCGCTCAAGGGCGGCCGGCTGCTGGCCGACGAGCCGGCGCGGGGGGCCGTGGCATGAACGCACGCACCAGCCAGAAGCGGCCCGACGTCCACGCCCGCACCACCGCCTGGCTCATCAGTCATGCCCGTTCGCTGATCTTCAGCCTGGGCAAGCTCTACCGCACGCCGCTCTCCAGCCTCATGACCACGGCCGTGATCGGTATCGCCCTGGCCCTGCCGACCGGGCTCTACCTCATGCTCGCCAACCTCGAGGCCATCAGCGGCGGCTGGGACGAGAGCGCGCAGATCTCGCTGTTCCTCGAACAGTCGGTGAGCGACGAGCAGGCCATCGCGCTGGCGAACACGATCCAGCGCCGCGACGACGTGGGCAACGCCCGCGCCATCGGCAAGGCCGAGGCCCTGGCGGAATTCCGCGAGCTGTCGGGCTTCGGCGCCGCGCTCGACGCCCTCAACGACAACCCGCTGCCGGCCGTGGTGGTGGTGCAGCCGGGCCTGGCCGTGAAGGACCCGCTGCGCATCCAGCAGCTGGTGCACGCGCTGGAGCAGGAGCAGGGCGTGGAGCGCGCCCAGCTCGACATGCAGTGGGTGCAGCGGCTCTATGCCATCATGCAGACCGCCCAGCGCGGCGTGCTGGTGATCGGCATCATGCTGGGGCTGGCGGTGCTGCTGGTGGTGGGCAACACCATCCGCCTGGACATCCAGAACCGCCGCGACGAGATCGAGGTGGCCAAGCTCATCGGCGCCACCGACGCCTTCATCCGCCGCCCCTTCCTCTACGGCGGCATCTGGTACGGCCTGATCGGGGGGCTGCTCGGCCTGATCATGGTGCAGGCCGCGCTGGGCTTTCTGGCCGAACCGGTACACCGGCTGGCCGGCCTCTACGGCGGGCAGTTCCAGCTGATGGACCTCGGTGCGGCCAATGCCGGCAGCGTACTGCTGATCGCCATGGCGCTCGGCCTGGGCGGTTCCTGGCTGGCCGTCAGCCGCCACCTGAGCGACATCGAGCCGCGCTAGTCGGCCGTCTTCCACGGCCCGCCAGGGGCCGGGTTCACAGAATCCCGGCCCACCCCTTGGGTCCGGCGGCCCGCTGCCCGTACAATGGCGCCATAACGACAAGAACAGTCACGCAAGACACACCAACGGGAATACCACCGCCTATGGCAGCGCCACGAAAAATCATGCTCGTGGACGGCTCGGATGCCACGCGCAAGATGGTCGGCCAGCTCCTGCGTAAACAGCTCGAGGGCGTCGACATCCAGTGCTTCCACAGTGCGCGGGAGGCGCTGGCCACGCTCACGCTGGAACACTTCGACCTCATCAGCACCGCCCTGGTCCTGCCGGACATGGACGGCATGGTCTTCACCGAGGCCCTGCGCGGCGTCAACGGTCACGAGACCACCCCGGTCATCGTCATCTCCGGCGACGCCGCCGGTCGCCAGGACGAGCAGCAGTCCGACATCACCGCCTTCTTCGACAAGTCACGGGGCATCAAGGCCCTGGTCGACTTCATCGCCGACCACCTGCCCGCCGCCGATGGCGGGCAGGCACCCGCCCCGCCGCTCCCGGAGAACCCCCGCGTGCTCTACGTGGAGGACAGCGTGGCGGCGGCCAAGACCGTCAAGCGCCTGCTCGATGCGCAGGGCATCACCGCCGATCACGTGATGACCGCCGAGGAGGCCCTGGAACGGCTGGATGCGGGCGAGGCCTACGACCTGCTCATCACCGACCAGTTTCTCCCCGGGCGCCTGTCGGGCACCGACCTGGTGCGCCGGATCCGCCACGGCCTGCACCTCGGCCCCGACCTCCTGCCGGTGCTCGTGATCACGCTCGCGGGCAGCAGCGAGGCCGACTACCAGCGCCTGCTGGAAGGCGGCGCCTGCGACTACATCACCAAGCCGCTCGCCGAGGGCCTGCTGCAGGACAAGCTGCTGGCCCTGCTCGCCACCCGGGCCTGAGCCTGCTGCACGGAACCCCGGCCCGGTTTAGCACTCTAACTCGCGGAGTGCTAAAATACGCATCTGCCGATACCGAGTTCCCAGGGAGACACATGACGTTGAACAGCCACGCCTTGATGATCAAGTCCGGTCAGCTGCCGGCCCCGGTCGGCAACCTCGACAGCTACATCCAGGCCGTCAGCCGCCTGCCGGTACTGAGCGCCGAGGAAGAGCGCTCGCTGGCCGTGCGCCTGCGCGATTTCAACGACCTCGATGCCGCCCGCCAGCTCGTCATCCACAACCTGCGCTTCGTGGTGAAGGTGGCCCGTGGCTACAGCGGCTATGGCCTGCCGCTGGGCGACCTGATCCAGGAAGGCAACATCGGCTTGATGAAGGCCGTCAAGCGCTTCGACCCCGACATGAAGGTGCGCCTGGTGTCCTTTGCCGTGCACTGGATCCGCGCCGAGATGCACGAGTTCATCCTGCGCAACTGGCGTATCGTGAAGGTGGCCACCACCAAGGCCCAGCGCAAGCTGTTCTTCAACCTGCGCGGGGCGAAGAAGCGCCTGGGCTGGATGAACCGCGAAGAGGTGGAGACCGTGGCCCGCGACCTCGGCGTGAAGCCCGAGGAGGTGATGGAGATGGAGGCGCGCCTGAGCCACCACGACACCGCCTTCGAGGCGCGCAGCGACGAGGACGAAGAATCCAGCTTCGCCCCGGCCGCCTTCCTGGCGGCGGACGAGGACACGGACCCGGCGCGCCAGGTCGAGGCCGACGACTGGGACCAGTACAGCCGCCAGCGCCTGACCCGCGCCCTGGACGAGCTGGACCAGCGCAGCCGCGACATCCTCGCCAGCCGCTGGCTCACCGAGGACAAGGCCACCCTGCACGAGCTGGCCGACCGCTATGACGTCTCCGCCGAGCGCATCCGCCAGATCGAGAACAACGCCATCCGCAAACTGCGCAGCGCCTTCGCGGCCTGACATCCTCACCGGGTTCTCTCCCCCAGCCGGGGCCCCACGGGCCCCAAACGCAAAACGCCCCGCAATGCGGGGCGTTTTGCTGCGTGATGGCGACGCGGCTTAGCCGGCGATGATCACGGAGAAGAAGCTGATCCAGGACCAGGCGATCAGGGCGATGACCAGGGTCAGGGGCAGACCATTGTAGAAACTGAACACGGCATTCACCTCTGTTTCGTGCAGTTATGACTGGGGCGCATCCTACGCCATCAGTCCTTCCGCTTCAAGTCGCGGGGTTCCCCGGGGCGCTGGCGGCGGGGAATCATGGGGTCGTCGTCATCCATGAGGATGCGGTGTGCGGGCCCCTCGAGGTCCTCGAACTGGCCGCTCTTCACCGACCAGGCGAAGGCCACCACGGCAACGACGATCACCACCACGCCCAGCGGGATCAGCAGGTAGAGTATCTCCACGACGCCTCCTGGCTTGTTGTGCCCGGGTTGTTGCCGGCCCGCGTCAGCGGTCGCGGCGCAGCCTGCGCGCACCGGCGGGGGCGAGACGCAGGGCGTTGACCACCACCAGCAGCGAACTCAGCGACATGCCCAGCGCGGCCAGCCAGGGCGTGAGCAGCCCGATGGCCGCCACCGGCAGTGCCACGCCATTATACCCGAGGGCCCAGGCATAGTTCTGGCGAATGATGCGCACCGTCGCCCGCGCCTTCTGCACGGCCCCGGCGAGCGGGGCCAGCCGGCGCGAATACAGCACCATGTCGGCGCTGGCATGGGCGAGCTGTGTGCCCTCGGCCATGGCCACCGAGACCTGTGCCTGGGAGAGCACCGGTGCATCGTTCACCCCGTCGCCGACCATGGCGACGACGGCCCCCTCGCCCTGCAGGGCGCGTACCCGCTCGAGCTTGTCCGCCGGGGTGAGCTGGCCGACGTGGTCCGCGATACCGAGCCGCTGGGCGATGGCGGTCACCGTCGCCGGGGCGTCACCCGAGTAGAGGTGCACCCGCAGGCCCAGGTCCTGCAGGCGGGCCACGGTCTCCACGGCATCCTCGCGCAGACGGTCGGCCAGCAGGAAGGCGGCCAGCAGGCCCTGCGCGCCGCCCAGCAGCACCAGGGTCGCCTCGGGATGGGCCGCGACCAGGGCATCCAGCCGGGCCTGCTGCGCCGGGTCATCCCCGGCGAGCTCGCGCACGTAACGCGGCGCGCCGATGCGCAGACGCTCGCCATCGACCTCCCCTTCCATGCCGTGACCCGGGCTGGCAGTCAGCCCCTGCGCCCGCATCGCGCCCGTCTCCCCCCTGGCCAGCACGCGCGCCACGGGGTGTTCGGAATCCCGCTCGAGGATCGCGGCCAGTCGCCGGCAGGCCGCTTCGTCGCGTGCGCCCAGCGGTTCCACGGCAATCAGGCTCAGCCGCCCCTCGGTGAGCGTGCCGGTCTTGTCGAAGACGATATCCGTGACCTGCGAGAGGGTCTCCAGGGCGTGCCCGCGCGTGGTCAGCAGGCCCTCGCGCATGAGGGCGCCGGTGGCCGCCGTGATCGCCACCGGGGTGGCCAGTGCCAGCGCGCAGGGACAGGTGGCGACCAGCATGGCCACCACCACCCAGAAGGCACGGTCGGCATCGATCCACTGCCACCAGACCAGCCCCACGACGGCCGTCAGCAGCAGCACGTTGCTGACGAACCACCCGGTCCCCTGCTCGGCCAGCCGCGCGAGCCGCGGGCGCTCGGTCTGGGCGCGCTCGAGCAGACGCTGGATGGCGGAGAGCGTGGTGTCCTCGCCCACGCGTTCCACGCGCATGATGAGCGGACTCTCCACGTTGAGCGTGCCGCCGGTGAGCGGGTCGCCCGCCGCACGGGCCCGCGGCAGACTCTCGCCGGTGAGCATGGACTCGTCGATGCTGGAACGCCCGTCCACCACCGTGCCGTCGGCCGGCACGGTCTCGCCGGGACGGATGCGCACCCGGTCGCCCGGCTCGAGGTCGTGCACGGACACCAGCTCGTCGCCGTCTTCGCCCAGGCGCGTTGCCATGGGTGGCAGCAGGCGGTTGATCGCCTCGGTCGCCTGCCCGGCCCGCTGACGCACCCCCATCTCCAGGAAGCGCCCGGCCAGCAGGAAGAACACGAACATGGTGACCGACTCGAAGTACACCTGGCCGCTGTGCGTGAGGGTGGCCCAGGTGCTGGCGAAATAGGTACTGAGGATGGCGAGGCTCACCGGCACGTCCATGCCGAAGCGACGGCGGCGCAGGTCACGCCAGGCCGAGACGAGGAAGCTGCTGCCGGAATAGAACACCACCGGCGTGGTGAGCACCAGGCTCACCCAGCGCAGGAACTGCATCATCTCGCCCTGGGTCTCGTCAGACTCGCCGATGTAGAGGGCCACGGCGAGCATCATCACCTGCATGGCACCGATACCGGCCACGGCCAGCCGGCGCAGGGCGGCGCCCCGCTCGCGCTGGTATACCGCCTCCTGCCGCCCGGGATCGAAGGGATGGGCGTAGTAGCCGATGGCGGCGATGGCCTCGAGGATCTGGCTCAGGTGGATCTGGCTGTCGTCCCAGCGCAGCCGGGCCCGGTGGGTGGAGTAGTTGACGCGAAACTCCAGCACGCCGGGCAGGCCGCCCACGTGCCGCTCGTTCAGCCAGACGCAGGCCGCGCAGGTGATGCCCTCGAGGATCAGCGCCGCCTCGCGCACGTTGCCCTCCTCGGCATGCACGAAGCTGCGCTGCAGCTCCGGGTGGTCGTAGAGCGAGAGGTCGCGCAGCTCCTGCGGCACGAGGTCTTCGGCCGTCTGCGCGCGGTCCGTACGATAGCGGTAGTAGTCGGTGAGGTGGTTGTCGACGATGGCCTGGGCCACGGCCTGGCAGCCGGCGCAGCACATGGGGCGCTGCTGGCCATCGATCTCCACCTGCAGCGTGACGCCGGGGGGGATCGGCTGGCCGCAATGGTAGCAGTCTGTACGCGCGGATTCAGTCATGCCGGATGGATCGAGGCGCGCGCACGCCAGCGGCGCGCGGTGAGGCGCCCACAATACCCCGATATGGGGGCCCTAGCTACCGGCGGCACCGATCGTGGTGGTGCCGCGACTCTCGTGCAGGTCGTCGCCTCGCTGGACCGTGAGCACCACGCTCCAGATCCCCGGCAGCGGCAGCGTCACCTCTGTCTCGTACACACCGGGCTCACGCTCGACGAGCCGGTAGGCGGCGTCCTGGCGTGCGTCCGACGGGCGCAGGAACTCGACATCCACCTCGGCGCCGTCGACCGGCTGGCCCTCGCGGTCGCTTACAGCGACGCGGAACACGGCCGGCTCGCCGGCCACCGGTGCCTCGATGAAACCACGCTTCAGCTGCCAGCCGCGGGCCCGCTGTTCTTCCAGGCGCACGAGGTAATCGTTATAGAGCGCTTCCTTTTTCTGGTAATCGTGCGCCACGGTTCCTGGAAAGAAGGAAGTCATGGTGCCACCACCGGCCTGTGGCTCGGGCAGGAGCAGGGACGCCATGCGCTGGCTCATGCCCTTGTCCGACAGCGTGATGATGGTCGAATCGACGATCACCAGGCCGATAAAGAACAGCACCAGGGTCAGCGGACCCCAGTGGAACCAGCGCCCTTCGCGCTGCTCGTGGGCGCGTGCCTCGCGCGCGGTGGTGATGATGCCGAGCCCGTAGGGCGTGATCAGGTACAGGGCGATATGAATGGCGAAGACATCGGCACCGGGCCAGGACATGATCGATACCGGTACGTAGATACCAATGACGGCAAAGATCACGATCCCCGCCACATGCTTGCCGCTCAACCGCGTGAAGCGATACAGGAGCAGGAAGGCGATGAACGCCAGGGCGACGCCTGCGCCGAGGCTGACCAGCAGATTGGAGAACATGGCTATCCCGTATAGACCTGTAAATCAGGGTGTATGGAAACGCGCATCCACGATAACCGGGGATACGTCATCACGTCCGACCGGCGTCAGGATGAACTGGAAATCCCGCTGCGTCGGGCCCGTACCAGCCGGGCGTGGCGCAATCACCTGCAGCAGCAGTCGTGCACTCTTCTCGGGCTCGACCGCGAGCATCTCGATACGACCGGTCTCCAGTTCCGCATCAGGGAGCCCCTGCACCGACACGACGAGATCGAGTTCACGCGTGGTCTTGTTGTTGGCCTTGAGCTCGTAGGTATTGCGGATGCGCCCATCGGACAGCTGCACATAGAGCGGCTGGCGGATCTGGCTCACGCTGGCGTCATACGGCGCCTGCGAGGCGATATTCCAGACGAGCATGCCGCTGAGCACGGCCAGCACGATGCCGTAACCGATGGTCTTGAACTTGAGCAGACGTGTCTTCTTGCCTTCCAGGGCGTGCTCGGAGGTGTAGCGGATCAGTCCGCGCGGCCACTCCATCTTGTCCATGATGCTGTCGCAGGCATCGATACACAGCGCACAGTGGATGCACTGGTACTGCATGCCGTTGCGGATATCGATTCCGGCCGGGCAGACCTGTACGCAGTAGCCGCAATCGATGCAGTCACCCACGCCCTTGGCCTGACGCTCGTCCCGCGTCTTCAGGTCCTTCATCACCTTGGCGCGGCCTGCCGAACCTTCCCCGCGCTGCTCGTCATAGGAGACGATCAACGTGTCCTTGTCGAACATGGCCGCCTGAAAACGCGAGTAGGGGCACATGTAGGTACAGACCTGCTCGCGCGCGAGGCCCGCCATGACGTAGGTGGTCGTCATGAGGAAGAAGGTCGTTGCATAGGCGGCAAACGGCGCCTGCCCGGTAAAGAAGGCAACGGCCAGTTCCGGGGCGTTGCCCCAGTACATGGTGAAACTGAAACCCGTCACGAAGGCGACGGCCAGCCAGAGGAGATGCGTGGCGCCGAGGCGGGCGATCTTCTCACCACCCCAGGGCTGTTTGGCCAGGCGGATACGCGCCGGTCGTTCACCCTGGGTCAGCTTCTCGATGGCGATGAAGACATCGGTCCACAGGGTCTGAAAACAGAAATAGCCGCAGAAGACACGCCCGGCGATACCGGTGACGAAGAACAGCAGAAAGGCGGCGATCGCCAGCAGCCAGGCCAGCCAGAAGATGTCCTGGGGGTGAACAATCAGATCGAAGAGGTAGAAGCGACGCCCGGGCAGATCCCAGAGCACGGCCTGGTCAGGCCCGACCGGCCTTTCCCAGCGCAGCCAGGGCAGCAGGAAGTAGACACCATAGGCCAGGGCAAGAATGCCCCACTTGAGTCGCCGGAAGCGGCCCTTTACCGAACGCGGATAGATGGGAATGCGCTTGGCGTATAACTCGACCTGCTCTTCTGAACTCATCGCCTCGACCAGTTGAAGTGAGTGGTGGGCGCGGGAGGGAACGACGGCGCCCGCAGGCGCCGTCGTAGACTACCGTGTGCTTATTCGCCGCCCGACAGGCTGTACACGTAGGCGGTGAGCAGCTTGATCTCACCGTCGGAGAGACGACCTTCCCAGGCCGGCATGTGGCGCGAAATGCCGTTGGCGATGACATTGCGCACCGCCGCATGCTTGGCCTCGTAACCTTCGGCGCCGTTGACATCGGCCACGGTCCAGATGGAATCGGTCAGGTTCGCCGCACCCACGGACTGCAGGCCGGTACCCGCTGCGGTATGGCAGTAGTAGCAACCGCCTTCCTCGCCCTGGAAGATCTTCTGACCCATGGCGACCTGCCCGGCATCACCTTCATGCCCGGAGAGGCTCAGGGCATAGGCGGTCACGGCATCCAGCTGCTCGTCGCTGAAGGTGGCGGCGAAGGCCGGCATGTAGCCCATGCGGCCCTGGCGCAGGGTTTCCTCGATCCTGGCGGTGCTGCCACCCCACAGCCAGGCATCGTCCACCAGGTTCGGGAACAGGCCGACAACACCCGTACCACCGGTACCATGGCAGGCGGCGCAGTTGTCACCGAACAGGCCCTTGGCATAGGAACGCATGAAGGCAGCCTTGTCCGGATCGGACAGGATCTCGTCATACGAGGCGCCGATGATCTGTTCCAGATACTCGCGCTGCTTCACGGCGCCGTCCGAGAATTCCATGTCATAGGCGAGCTTGGCACGCGTATTCCAGTGCGAACTGACCGTTTCACCTGCATCGTTGGTGAAGGTGATGTTGTTGCCCACCCCCTTGGTGAAAGAGGTGCCTACCGGCCAGGCCGGATAGATGATCCAGTAAATGATTGCGAAAACAAAGGTCGCGTAAAACGCCCACACCCACCAGCGGGGAAGCGGGTTGTTGTACTCCTGCAGATCGCCGTCCCAGGCATGACCCGTCGTCTGCACGGCACCGGTTTGCTTATCAGTCGCGTTGCTCATGATTGCTTTCCGCCTTCTTGTCTACGTCGGCACCTTCCTCGTCTTGCAGAGGAATGTACTTGTAACTTTCAAGTCGCTTCGATCGCCGCTTGCTGCTGTATACGTAGAGAAGAATCCCGACGTATGTGGTGAAGAAGATCACCAGCGCGACGATCTTGCTGTTACCCAGTTGGGTGATCCAGTTCCACAGATCTTGCAACGTGCTCACCCCTCGAAATCAGGGCCGCCACGCAGGCGGCCCGGTTCGCGATCAACGGAACTGGACGAAGTATTCCTCGTCGTACCGGCTGAAGTCGACCATGGTACCGAGCACCTGCAGGTAGGCGACCAGCGCCTCCATTTCGGTCACTCGACCGGGAATACCGTCATAGTTGCCCGACTGTGCCTGGGCCAGGAGATTGGCCTCGGCGCTGTTGATGTCGAGCAGCTTGGCGACATCTTCACCGAACTTCTCCACATTGGCCTGGTACTCCTCGTCGGTCTCCGAGTAGGGCACGCCGACGGCCTTCAGGGCACGCATGCGGCTGGCGATGTCGGAATAGGCCAGGTCGTTCTCCAGCAGCCACGGGTAGTTCGGCATGATGGATTCCGGCACCACCGAACGCGGCGCGAGCAGATGCTGCACGTGCCATTCGTTGGAGTACTTGCCACCCACGCGGGCCAGGTCCGGACCGGTGCGCTTGGAGCCCCACTGGAACGGATGGTCGTACTGCGACTCGGCGGCCAGCGAATAGTGACCGTAACGCAGGTCTTCATCGCGGAACGGACGCACCATCTGCGAGTGGCAGGTGTAGCAGCCTTCACGGATGTAGATGTCGCGACCACGCTGCTCGAGCGGCGTGTACGGACGCACGCCCTCGACCTTTTCGATGGTCTCGTCGATGTAGAACAGCGGGACGATCTCGACCAGACCGCCAACGCTGATCGCGAGCATGGTCAGGACAATGAGCAGGCCCGCGTTCGTTTCGATACTTTCGTGCTTCATCATGGTCTTACAACTCCCGAATTAAGCGTTGGCCATCTTGGCGGCGATCTTGGCTTCGATCGCGGCCTGCTCGCGCTTGGCAGCGCGCACGGTCATGTAGAAGTTGTACGCCATGATCACGGCACCGGTGAGGAAGAACATGCCACCGATGGCGCGGACCACGTACGGGCCGTGCAGGAAGGTCACGGATTCGACGAAGGTGTAGGCCAGGTTGCCGTACTCATCGAAGGCACGCAGCATCAGGCCCTGACCGATACCGGCAACCCACATCGCGGTGATGTAGAGCACGATACCGATAGTGGCCAGGAAGAAGTGCACGTAGATCAGCTTGATGCTGTAGATCTTCGTATCCCAGAGGCGCGGCACCATGTGGTACAGCGAGCCGATGGACACCATCGCCACCCAGCCCAGCGCACCGGAATGCACATGGCCGACGGTCCAGTCGGTGTAGTGCGAGAGGGCGTTGACGCTCTTCAGTGACATCATCGGACCTTCGAAGGTCGACATGCCGTAGAACGACAGCGAGGTGATCAGGAACAGCATGATCGGGTCGGAGCGCAGCTTATCCCAGGCGCCCGAAAGGGTCATGATGCCGTTGATCATGCCACCCCAGGACGGCAGCAGCAGCAGGATGGAGAAGGTCGCGGCCAGCGACGAGGTCCAGTCCGGCAGCGCGGTCCAGTGCAGGTGATGCGCACCCACCCACATGTACAGGAAGATGATCGCCCAGAAGTGGATGATGGACAGGCGGTAGGAATACACCGGACGACCCGCCTGCTTGGGCACGAAGTAGTACATCATGCCGAGGAAGGCCGCGGTCAGGAAGAAGCCCACCGCGTTATGGCCGTACCACCACTGGGTCATGGCATCCTGCACGCCCGAGAACAGGCTGTAGGATTCCAGGCTGAACATCGAGACCGGCACCGCCAGGTTGTTGAAGATGTGCAGCAGGGCGGTGGCCAGGATGAAGGCCAGGTAGAACCAGTTCGCCACGTAGATGTGCGGCTGGGAACGACGGCGCAGGGTCTGGACGTAGATCCAGAAGTAGACCACCCAGGTGACGGCAATCAGGATATCGATCGGCCAGATGAACTCGGCATATTCACGGCCCTGGGAATAACCGGCCATGTAACCGATGATCCCGAGCAGCAGGGCGATGTTCCACCCCCAGAAGGTGAAGCCGGCCAGGGCGTCGCTGTAGAGGCGGGCCTGGGAGGTACGCTGCACCACATAATAAGAAGTGGCGAAGAGCGCGTTACCGCCGAAGCCGAAGATCACGAGGGTGGTATGCACCGGACGCAGGCGCCCGAAGGTGATCTCCGCGATGTCGAAGTTCAGGAACGGCCAGGCCAGCTCGCTGGCGATGTAAACCCCCGCTCCCATGCCCAAAACGGCCCAAACAACGGCCATAATGGCGAATTTCTTGATGATTTCGTAATTATATTGGTCTGTCGATGTTACTGCCGAGTGCGCCATCGTGTGCCCCTTAAAGCCTGGTGAAACGTCCAAAAGGCAAAAATTTAGCCTGCGAAGCATACAGAAAAATTTGCAAATGGCAAATTAAGGCCGAGCAGGACAGTGGGTTATAGGATGCCAGCCAGCATCCTACAACCCCGGGATGACGCCCGTATTGAGGCAGATCAGATTTGCGCGAGTCGCTCGCTGATCACTGGCAGGAAGCGGTCGATAATGAGGAAGGCGAACAGCACCATCAGGTAGACGATTGAAAAGACGAAGGTTTTGATCGCATCGCGCGGGTCACGCGAGCGCAGCATGCGCACCGCATGGTGGATGAAGACCCCGCCGAGCAGCAGCGCACCGACCAGGTAGAGAACGCCGTTCTCCCCCATCAGGTAGGGCAGCAGGGTCACCAGCACCAGCAGGATGGTGTAGAACAGCACGTGCCAGCGGGTGAATTCGTCCCCGTGGGTCACCGGCAGCATGGGGATGCCGACCTTGGCGTAATCCTCCTTGCGGTAGATGGCCAGGGCCCAGAAGTGCGGCGGGGTCCAGGTGAAGATGATCAGGAACAGTACCAGGGCGTAGGCATCGACCTGCCCGGTCACCGCGGTCCAGCCCAGCAGCGGTGGCGTGGCGCCGGCCGCACCGCCGATGACGATATTCTGCGGCGTGGCCCGCTTGAGGAACATGGTGTAGACGAAGGCGTAGCCCACCAGCGAGAGAAAGGTGAGCACGGCGGTGAGCATGTTGACCTGCAGCATCAGGATTGCCATGCCAATGGCGCCGATCAGGCCGGCAAAGGTCAGGCAGCGGCGCACGTCCAGGTGCCCGGTGGGCAGCGGACGGCGCTGGGTGCGGCGCATCACCCCGTCGACATGACGGTCCACCACGTGGTTGATGGCCGCCGCCGAACCCGCCACCAGCCCGATGCCCAGCGTGCCGAACAGCAGCGCGTTCCAGGGCATCGCCTCGGGGGAGGCCAGCAGCATGCCCACCCAGGCCGTGAAGAGCATCAGCGCGACCACCTTCGGCTTGCACAGCTCGAGATAGTCCCGCCAGTGGGTCCAGTGGCCGGAATGCAGATGCAGTGCACGGATCAGTGATGACATGGTTCTAACCTCGCTGTTCAAAGGACGAAGCCCCCGACCGCAGGATCGCGGCGAGCAGCGTGAGGAGCGACAGCAGCAGGATGGCCGCGACCGCGTTGTGCGCCACGGCCACCGACAGCGGCAGCTGGTAGACGATGTTGGAAATCCCCAGCGTGACCTGCGCGCCCAGCACCAGCAGGACGACCAGGGCCGCGCCGCGCAGGCCGTCGCTACGGCGGCCGAAGAGCAGGCCAATCGCCAGGAGACCGAGGTAGAGCGCGGTGACCAGCGCCCCCAGTCGATGGGTGTAATGGATGGCAGTACGCGCAGGATGGTCCAGCACACCGAATTCGTAGTTCACGCCCAGGCCACGCCAGAGCACGAAGCCCTCACGAAAATCCATCTCGGGCCACCAGCGTGACTGACACTGGGGGAAGTCCGGGCAGGCCAGCGCCGCATAGTTGGAACTGGTCCAGCCGCCGAGCGCGATCTGCCCCACCAGGATCACCAGCCCCAGAGTCACCCAGGGCAGGAATCGCCGGTGCCCGTTGCGCGCGAGCAGCGGCGTTTCACGGCCGCCGATCGCCAGCCACCAGAGCAGGGAGAGCGTGGCGAAGCCACCCAGCAGATGCCCCATGACCACCACCGGCTTGAGCTGCAGGGTGACGGTCCACATGCCAAGCAGGGCCTGGAAGATCACCAGCCCCAGCAGCAGCAGCGGCAGCAGGACCGGTTGCCGGACGTGCTGGCGATTCACCAGTGCCAGCACGGCCAGCCCCAGGATCAGCAGCCCCAGCGTGCCGGCGAAGTAGCGATGGACCATCTCCTTCCAGGCCTTGGGCGCCTCCACCGGACGCTCCGGGAAGGTGGCATTGGCGCGCGCCACCTCATGCTCGGCCTGCGGCACACCGAGGTGACCATAACAGCCAGGCCAGTCGGGACAACCCAGGCCGGCATCCGACAGCCGGGTGTAGGCCCCGAGGATCACCACCACTATGGCGAAGACCGTGGCGAACTGGGCGAGCCGGCGGAACAGCCGATGCAGACGGTCACTAGCCAACTTTGGACACCTTCAGCAGACGTTTGAGATCCTTCATGAGGCCCTTGGCGGTCGCATTGTCGTCATAGCCGAGCACGATGTTGCCCATCGGATCGACGAGATAGAGCTGCTGCGCCGGCAGCCCCGCCAGGCCGTCCTCGTCAGCGCCGAGTCTCGCCAGCGGCATGCCCGGGTGTTCCTGCAGGAGACGCTCGCCCGGGTGCGCATTCGGCGCGGCCTGGAGATAAAGCCGCTGGACGCGCGGGGCATCGCGCCCCAGCGCCAGGCGTGTCTGCCGGGCCTTGAACAGGGCCGCCTCGCAGGCCAGGTCGCAGGCCCCATCGGCATAGAACACCAGGGTCCAGTGTCCCTCCCAGTAATCGGCCGGCAGCACACTGCCGTTGCGGTCAACGGCCGGCAGACCTTCCACCGACACCAGCGGCTCGATCAGCCGGCCGTGGTTCGTGTGCGTCGGCGGCGCCCACTCCAGCACCATCATCAGCAGGTAGGCCAGCAGCAGGGGGCCGACGAAGGCGGCGATCACCCCCAGCAACAACCAGCGTGAACGCGTCACCGACACGCCTTCGCTTCTCAACACCTGTTCACTCATGTGCATCCTCTCGCTTGAGATTCACGACCACATAGATGACGACCAACGCCGCCGCCAGACCGAACCACTGCACTGCATAGGCAATGTGCTTGGCCGGCGTCATGGGCACCACTTCCCAGTCGCGCAGATAGCCTGCGGGCGCCTCGGCCGACAGACGTATCGTCATCGGCAGCAGCGGCATATCGAGACGCTGCGCGAAGACATCGAAATCCAGGCTCTGCACGATGCGCGGCCAGCCGGCAGCCGGGTCATCGACATCACCCAGGCTGTAGGCCTCGCCAAACGGGATGTAGATCCAGCCCTCTATCTCGACCGGCGCCCCGGTCACAGGGATATCCGGCAACACGTCGCGTCGCGCACCCATCGGCAGCCAGCCCCGGTTCACCAGCACCACCCGGCCATCGACGAGACGAAACGGCGTGAGCACCTCGAACCCCGCCTGACGATTGCGCACCTGGTTGTCGAGCAGGAATTGCCGCTCGGGGAGATACCGCCCGCGAAGGACAACCCGGCGATAGCGCAAGGCATCGACATCTCCCGCAGAGAGCGCATCGGCATACAGGGACTGTCCCGCCCGGCTCGCCTCGAAACGCTCGAGCAATACGCGCTTTTCCTCTGCGCGTCCGAGCTGCCAGAACCCCAGTGTCAGAAACAGGCCTAGCAACAGCATCACGGCAATACTCGGGAGCAGGCCAGGTGAGAAACGGAACGGTCCAGGACGCATGCCGCCGACGTCACAAGCCGCACACAACAGGCTGCGTTATACTTCTGCCTGCAATCCATCCGGAGCGTTCCATGATCATAAAAATCGCGATTCTGCTTTTGTTTGCGGTCATCCTCGGCAGCCTGGGTTCCGCATTGTTTTATCTGCTCAAGGACCAGGGGGATTCAAAACGCACCGCCCGGGCCCTGACCATACGCATCGCGGTCTCGATCGCCGCGTTTCTCCTGCTGCTCATCGGCTACTGGGCCGGCCTGATCGAGCCTCACAGCCCCTTCGCCCCGCCGCAGTAATCCGACCAGGGCAGCCCGGGGCGCATGCACGCCCCGGGCCGATCCCGCTACAGCCAGTAAACGAAGATAAACAGGCCGAGCCACACCACGTCGACGAAGTGCCAGTACCAGGCTGCCGCCTCGAAGGCGAAGTGATTCTTCGATGTGAAATGGCCTTTCAGCACCCGGATCAGCATCACGGTCAGCATGATGGCACCGATGGTCACGTGCAGACCGTGGAAGCCGGTGAGCATGAAGAAGGTAGAGCCGTAGATGCCCGAGCTCATCTTGAGATTGAGATCCGCATAGGCATGCATGTACTCATAGGCCTGGAAGCCCAGGAAGATCGCACCCAGCAACACGGTCAGCAGGAGCCCCAGCGCCAGCTGGCCGCGCTTGTCTTCCTTCAGCGCATGATGCGCCCAGGTGATGGTCGCACCCGAGGTGAGCAGGATGGCCGTATTGAGTGCCGGGATACCCCAGGCACCCATGATCTCGAACTGCCCGCCGACCTCACCCGGACCGCCGGTCGGCCAGGCCGCCTCGAAGTTTGGCCAGAGCACGGCATTGGTCGACACGCCGTCGCCTTCGCCACCCAGCCACGGCACGGAATACTGCCGGGCGTAGAACAGCGCGCCGAAAAAGGCCGCGAAGAACATCACCTCCGAGAAGATGAACCAGAACATCCCCCAGCGGAAGCTGAGGTCCACCTGCGCGTTGTAGGCGCCAGACTGGCTCTCCCTGATCACGGTGCCGAACCAGCCGAACATCATCACCAGCGTGATGACGACGCCCACCAGCATCAGCAATTGGCCAAAATCCGCACCATTGAGCCAGGATGCAAAGCCCACCAGCAGGGTCGTGAGACCGACCGAGCCGACGATGGGCCAGTGGCTGCCATGCGGGATGTAATACTGCCCTTGTGCATGAGCCATGGTAAAACCCCCTTTGGTTGTTATCCCATCCGTTGCACGGATCCCGCCCTAGTCGTGCAGGGCAATCTTTTGATCCGTATCAAAAAACGTATATGAAAGGGTGATGGTGGTGACATGGGCCGGCAGCTTCGGGTTGATCACGAAGCTGACCGGCATGTCACGGCCCTCCCCTGCCTGAAACAGTTGCTGCGTAAAACAGAAACACTCGGTCTTGCTGAAATAGCGGGAGGCGGCATTGGGCGCCACGCTGGGAATGGCCTGGCCGGTGACATCCCTGTCCGTGAGATTACGGGCATGAAAATTCACCGTGTAGACCTTGCCGGGATGTACCTTCATCTTCGTCACTTCCGGCGCAAACTCCCAACGCAAACCCTGATTGAGACTGGTCACGAATTCGACCACGATCTCGCGATCCGGATCGAAGGCATAACTCGCCACCACGGACTCATCGACCACGCCCGTCTTGCCGTTCAACCCGGTGATCTCGCAGAAGACGTTATAAAGCGGCACCAGGGCAAAACCGAAACCGAACATCCCCAGCACGAAGATGCCGAGCTTGAACGGGGTTCGGTAGGTTGCGTAGCGCCCTTTCATCACGCGCCCCTAACGAGTGCCCATGAGGATGAAAAATCCCACATAGAAGCCAATCGCAACCAGCGCGAGTATTGCCAGGGTGATACGGATGCGGTGTTGCTGTCGTGTATCCTGCATATCGCCTCCTGTTGCCGGGCGGCCGCAACGACCGCCCGGCTGGTTCGCTACTTGATTTCAGGCGCCGTCGTGAAGCTGTGATAGGGCGGCGGGGAGGACAGCGTCCACTCCAGCCCATGCGCACCTTCCCATACCTGATCGGTAGCCTTTTCGCCGCCCCGTATCGTCTGGAAGATCAGATAGACGAACAGCAGCTGGGCAAAGCCGAAGCCGAAGGCACCAATCGAGGCGATGGCGTTGAAGTCGGCGAACTGCAGCGCGTAATCGGGAATACGCCGCGGCATGCCGGCCAGACCGACGAAATGCATCGGGAAGAAGGTCAGGTTGACGAAGATCGTCGACAGCCAGAAATGCCACTTGCCGAGCGTCTCGTTATACATGTGACCGGTCCACTTCGGCAGCCAGTAATACACGGCGGCAATGATGGAGAAGACCGCCCCCGGTACCAGCACGTAGTGGAAATGCGCCACCACGAAATAGGTGTCGTGATACTGGAAATCCACCGGCGCGATGGCGAGCATCAACCCCGAGAAACCGCCAATGGTGAACATGATGACGAAGCCCAGGGCGAAGAGCATGGGCGTCTCGAAGGTCATCGCCCCCTTCCACATGGTCGCCACCCAGTTGAACACCTTCACCCCGGTCGGCACCGCGATCATCATCGTGGTCAGCATGAAGAAGAGCTCACCGGCCAGCGGCATCCCCACCGTGAACATGTGGTGCGCCCACACGATGAAGGAGAGGAAGGCGATACTCGCCGTGGCATAGACCATGGAGGCATAGCCAAACAGCGGCTTGCGGGCAAAGGTCGGGATGATGCTCGAGGCGATACCGAAGGCCGGCAGGATCAGGATGTACACCTCCGGATGCCCGAAGAACCAGAAGATGTGCTGGAACATCACCGGGTCACCACCACCGGCCGCACTGAAGAAGCTGGTACCGAAGTACTTGTCGGTGAGCAGCATGGTAACCGCCCCCGCCAGCACCGGCATGGTGGCGATCAACAGATAGGCGGTGATCAGCCAGGTCCATACGAACAGGGGCATCTTCATCAGGTTCATGCCCGGTGCTCGCATGTTGAGGATGGTCGCGATCACGTTGATGGAACCCATGATCGACGAGATCCCCATCAGATGGATGGCGAAGATCACGAAGGGGAATGCATCGCCGGTCTGCAGCATGAGCGGGGGATACATGGTCCAGCCACCCGCCGGGCCACCACCATCCATGAAGAGCGTGGACAGCAGCATGGCGAAGGCGAACGGCAGGATCCAGAAGCTCCAGTTGTTCATGCGCGGCAGGGCCATGTCGGTGGCCCCGACCATCATCGGGATGAGCCAGTTGGCCAACCCGGTAAAGGCCGGCATGACCACACCGAAGATCATCACCAGCGCATGCATGGTGGTCATGGAGTTGAAGAACTGCGGCTCGACCATCTGCAACCCGGGCTCGAACAGTTCGGCACGGATCACCAGGGCCATCGCCCCGCCGATGAAGAACATCAGCAGCGCGAACATCAGGTACAGGCTGCCGATATCCTTGTGGTTGGTGGTGAACAGCCAGCGCTTGATGCCGCTCGGATGCTCTTCGTGGTGATGCGTTTCGGAAATCACAGCACTCATGATCAGATTCCTCCCGTCGCGCTCAGCGCGCCGCCTTGATATCGGTGGGTTGGATCACGTCGCCGGTATCGTTACCGAAGGCGTTTCGCTGGTACGTGATCACAGCAGCCAGATCGACGTCGCTGAGTTGCGGGCCGAAGGCGGCCATCGCCGTGCCCGGTACCCCGTTCATGACGAGATCCACATGCCCCTTGATTTCCCCGGTGGCCACGGCACTGCCCTTGATCGCCGGGAACACGCTGCCCATGCCCTCGCCATTGGCCTGGTGACAGGCGGCGCAGTTGGTGTTGTAGATCTTCTCGCCGCGGGCCATGAGGTCGCTCTTGCCCCATTCCTTGTCTGAGGCCATCAGCTCGGCTTCACGCGCCGCCTTCTGCTCGGCCACCCAGTCGAGATACTCGTTCTCCTCCATCGCGACGACCACGATCGGCATGAAACCATGGTCCTTCCCGCACAGCTCGGCACACTGACCGCGATACACGCCCGGCTCATCGATGCGCGTCCACAGCTCGTTGACGAAACCCGGGATGGCATCTTTCTTCATGGCCAGATCCGGCACCCAGAAGGCATGGATCACGTCGTTCGCCGTGACCAGGAAACGGATCTTCTTGTTGATCGGCACCACGATCGGGTTGTCCACGTCCAGCAGATAATGCTCGCCCTTATCGGCGCGGTTCTCGATCGCGGCACGCGGCGTGGCGAGATTGCTGAAGAAGCCGATGCCCTCGTCCATGTAGTCGTAGTGCCACTTCCACTGATAGCCGGTGACCTTGATGGTCATGTCGGCATTGCTCGTGTCTTCCATGGCGATCAGGGTCTTGGTGGCCGGAATGGCCATGCCTACGAGGATCAGGAAGGGCACCAGGGTCCAGAGAATCTCCACCGTGGTGCTCTCGTGGAACTGGGCCGCCTGTACGCCCCTGGATTTGCGGTGCTTGACGATGCTGTAGAACATCGCCCCGAAAACGACGATGCCGATGACAACGCAGATCCAGAAGATCAGCATGTGCAGGTCGTAGACGGTATTGCTGATCTCCGTCACGCCCCGCGGCATGTTCACTTCCCAGTCCGCGAAGGCCCCTCCGGCTGACATGGCCAGGGCGATGCCTGACAACGCGGCCACTGCCGGTTTCAACTGCGCATTCTTCATGCGTCCCTCCTAAGTGGTGGTTGAGTGGTGCCGTGGCGCCACTCGGTTTTGCCGAATCCTGTTGCGATCCGTTTGTTGTTATGTCGTTGTTCTTGTTTTGAGAGGACGCGCCCGCCAGCGGGCGCTCCCGTGCCCTGCTCGCCCGGTCAGCCCGCAGCCCAGCCGGCCATGGCACCACGGCAGGAAGGACGATGGACGTGACACGGGTGTCGTCGCATGCAGATCGGCAGGGACGACAAACACCACCCACCATGGCGGATGGCGGCAAGACATAGGGTCAGGGCAAGGACGGGATGCCGGACGACTGGCATGAAAGACGGGGAGGCCGGCAACAGATGGCCGGGGGTGACAGGTGCTGAACACCGGAGGACTTTGCACAACAGCACCCCGAGCCGGTGATGAAACCGGCGCCAAAGGGCCTGATTGTCTTGGTGGTTCGCTACCATGCGCCTCCGGGTCCCCTCCGTGATTATTTTGTTATGGGAATCCCCTCCAGTTACGAGGCATGCTAGCTCAGCGATTCTGGCAGAACAATATCTTTGATTAATTGAGCGTATTAGTATTTTTATATATTTCTTTGCGCTCAAAAACTATTTTATGCGGGTCAAAAGTTTTATTTCTCATAAATATCAATGAATTAAACATATTCATTGATCAACGGAATTGTTGATAACCAACCTTTATAAAATTCCTGAATAATACTTTTTTATAATTTCTATGAGTGAATTTGGGCAAATCATCCATTGACGGGCATTTTTGCCAATTTTCTATTCCTGCACCTTGCCCCCTGAGGGCAGCGACTGCACCCGCACGGGAATACCGATGGGGCGCCCGCCAGCCCCGGAAGACGGGGGCGGTGCATCCGGCGCCCATGCATGGCCGTACACCACCTCGTAGCTCGCGGGCAAGAGCCCCTGCCCGGTCCGATACGCCTCGTAGGCCGCCTCCACCGCCCGCAGGCGCGACTTGCCGGTCAGCCCCCGCGCACGCTCGTGCAGGGCGTTACCCGCACCGATCCGCTTGAGATCCCGCATGAGCTGACGCGCCTGCGGGTAGGTGACGGTGAGCATCTCCATGTCCATCACGGGGTCGGCGAAGCCGGCCCGCACCAGGGCATCGCCCACGTCATGCATATCGAGGAAGGCGTTCACGTGCGGATGATCGTCCACACGCGACCAGGCATCGCGCAGCTCCCTGAGCGTATCGGGGCCAAAGCTGGTGAACAGCAGCAGCCCCTGCGGGGCGAGCACCCGGCGCAGCTCGGCGAACACGCGGTCGATGTCCTCGACCCACTGCAGGGTGAGATTGGAAAAGACCAGGTCGAAACTGCCGTCGGCGAAGGGCAGGGCCTCGATATCGGCATTCACCGGCAGGGGGCGGCGGCGCCAGCGTCCGCGGCGCCGGGCGATCTGCAGCATGCCGTAGGCGAGATCCAGCGAGATCACCTGCGACTTCGGGTAGCGGCGCAGCAGGGCATCCGCGGCACGGCCGGTACCGGTGCCGGCATCGAGGACGCGGCCCGGCGCGATCTTCATGTAATCGAGCCGCTCCAGCAGCCGGCCGCGCACCTCGTGCTGCAGCACGGCGGCCTCGTCGTAGGCGCGCGCGGCGGCATCGAAGGACTGTCGCACGCGGTGCTTGTCGATATGCCAGGGCCTGTCGCTCACGCCGGCACGCCCTCCAGGGCAGCGAGAAAACGGCCCGGGTGCGTCAGAAAGGGGGCGTGACCGGCCCCCTCGATGACGGTGATCGCCATGTCAGGGCGCAGGGCGGTCAGCGATGCCGCCACCGCGACAGGGACCAGGGTATCCAGTTCGCCCAGCACGGCTGCCACCGGCCCGGGGTAACCCGCCAGCGCCGGCCGCAGGTCGGCACCGCCGAGCATGGCCAGGCCATCGCGCAGGCTCTCCGCCGCCGGCGGGTGGGCCGCCAGCCCGGCACGCAGGCCGCGCAGGGTCTCGCCCGCCCCCTTCACGCCGCGAAACTGCAGGGTGAGAAAGCGGCCGAGCGTGGCCTCGAAATCCGTCGCCAGGCCATCGGCGAAGGCCGCCAGCGTCGCCGGGGCCATGGCGCAGGGCCAGTCCGGCTGCTGCGTGAACCGGGGGTTGCTGGCCACCAGCAGCAGCCGCGTCACCCGCTCCGGCGCCTGCGCCGCGGCCGCCGTGGCGATCATGCCGCCCAGGGACCAACCGACCCAGGCAGCGGCCGGCGGGGCCGCCGCCAGCACGGCCGAGGCGGCCTGTTCGAGGCCACCCAGGCGCCCGGGCGAGCGCCCGTGACCGGGCAGATCGATCACGCTCACCCGGTAGTGCGCCGCCAGTCGCGGCAGCAGCGTCGACCAGACGCCACCGTGCAGCCCCCAGCCGTGCAGCAGGACGAGGTCGGGACCCTCACCGGTCACGCTGACATGCAGTCGGGTATCGCTCAAAGATCCTTCCATCCCCGGGCCGGCGCTCGCCGTCACCCGTCTTCTGCGGTTATCATCGGCGCCCCACACCTTCCGGACGTGAGCCGCCATGCTGGAAAACAGTCTGCTGATCGTCGCCGCCTACCTGCTCGGTTCGGTAGCGACCGCCATCATCACCTGCCGCCTGATGGGCCTGCCGGACCCGCGCGGGGTGGGCTCGGGCAACCCGGGCGCGACCAACGTGCTGCGCGAGGGCGGCAAAAAGGCGGCCATCATCACGCTTCTGGGCGACATGCTCAAGGGGCTCGTCCCGGTGCTGGTCGGCCACGCCCTGGGCGTGGCCGACTGGGCCCTGGCCGCGATCGGTCTCGCGGCCTTCATCGGCCACCTCTATCCCGTGTACTTCGGCTTCAAGGGCGGCAAGGGGGTGGCCACCGCACTGGGCGTGTCGCTGGGCTTTCACTGGGGACTGGGGCTGGCGGTACTGGTCACCTGGCTGGCGATGGCCTTCCTCACCCGCATCTCCTCGCTGTCGGCCCTGACCGCCTCGCTGCTCGCGCCCCTCTACGCCTGGCTCATCACGGGCTCGACGGCACTGACCGTGGCCGCCGCCCTCATGGCCGTGCTGGTGTTCTGGCGCCACCGCAGCAACATCCGCAACCTGCTCGACGGCACCGAGGGGCGCATCGGCGCGAAGAAGTAGCCGTCAGGCGGGCACCCGCAGCTCGGACAGCGGCCAGCGCGGCCGCGCGCGGATCGTGGCCACGTCGTGCTCGCCGGCCGCCAGCCGCAGGTAGCCCGCGTAGGCGATCATGGCCCCGTTGTCGGTGCAGAACTCGGGCCGCGGATAATAGAGCCGCGCCCCCTCGTGCCCGGCGATCTCCGCCAGCCGCACCCGCAGGCGGCGGTTGGCCCCCACCCCGCCGGCCACGACCAGCCCTTTTACGCCGGTCTCGCGCAGCGCCCGCCGGCACTTGATGGCCAGCGTCTCCACCACCGCGTCCTCGAAGGCCCGCGCGATATCGGCCTTCGCCTCGGGGTGGGCGTGCAGGGTATTGAGCGCGAAGGTCTTGAGCCCGCTGAAGCTGAAATCCAGGCCGGGCCGGTCGGTCATGGGCCGCGGGAAGTGGAAACGGCCGGGGTCGCCCGTCTCGGCCAGGCGCGCGAGCTCCGGGCCGCCGGGATAGGGCAGACCGAGCAGCTTGGCAGCCTTGTCGAAGGCCTCGCCGGCGGCGTCGTCCAGGCTCTCGCCCAGGATCTCGTAGCGCCCCACCCCTTCCACGCGCACCAGCAGGGTGTGCCCGCCCGAGACCAGCAGGGCGACGAAGGGGAAATCGGGACGCGCCTCCTCCAGCATGGGGGCCAGCAGATGCCCCTCCATGTGGTGCACCCCCACCGCCGGCACGCCCCAGGCGAAGGCCAGCGCCCGGCCGATGGAGGCGCCGACCAGCAGGGCGCCGATCAGGCCCGGCCCGGCCGTGTAGGCCACGCCGTCCAGGTCCCCGGGCCCGCTGTCGGCCGCCGCCAGCACCTCGCGGATCAGCGGCAGGGTCTTGCGGATGTGGTCGCGCGAGGCCAGCTCCGGCACCACGCCGCCGTACTCGGCATGCAGCGCCACCTGGCTGTAGACACGGTGTGCCAGCAGGCCGCGTTCGCCGTCGTACACGGCCACGCCGGTCTCGTCACAGGAGCTCTCGATACCCAGTACCCGCACGGCGGTCCTCGTCTGGTCCAGTTCAGGGGGATTCACGGCCGGCCATTATGCCACGGGAGGCGCACAGCTTTTGCATTTTCGCCCGGCGTGGCTATAATGCGCGGTTCCTTATTCCGACTGGTTTCTGCAGAAACCCAAACACTCATCAGGATTGGTGATTTTAATGCCTCACGTACGTGTTAAAGAGAACGAACCCTTCGAAGTCGCGCTGCGTCGCTTCAAGCGCACCTGCGAGAAGGCCGGCGTGCTGACCGAGGTCCGCCGTCGCGAGTTCTACGAAAAGCCGACCGAGACCCGCAAGCGCAAGCAGGCCGCCGCGGTCAAGCGCCACGCGAAGAAGGTCCAGCGCGAAGTCGCGCGCCGCGTGCGTCTCTACTAAGCACCGCGAGCACCCCAGGCTCATGCCCGAGACCGCCTCTCCGCTCAAGGCGCGCATCACCGAGGACATGAAGACGGCCATGCGCTCCGGCGAGAAGGAGCGTCTGGCCACGATTCGCCTCGTGCTGGCCGCCATCAAGCAGGTCGAGGTCGACACGCGCAGCGCGCTTACCGACGACGACCTGCTCCCCCTGCTGGACAAGATGTGCAAGCAGCGCCGGGAATCCATCGAGCAGTTCGAGCAGGCCGGGCGTGACGACCTGGCGTCGAAGGAACGGCAGGAACTGGAGATCATCCAGACCTACCTGCCCGCCCAGCTGAGCGAGGCCGAGATTGCCCAGCTCATCGACGAGGCGATCGCGCAGACGGGCGCGGAGAGCGTCCGCGACATGGGCAAGGTGATGGGCATCATCAAGCCCAAGGCCCAGGGACGCGCCGACATGGCAGCAGTCAGCGCCCAGATCAAGGCCCGGCTGTCCGCCTGACGGCGATAACCCCGCCCCTCGCGGGGTTGCGCGTCCGCCCCGCGTCACCCAATCTTAAGAACCCGGTCATCGGCGGCCCCTGGCCGCCGGTTTTTGCTGAACTGGCGAGCATTAGGTAACGACATGGCCAATCCGATGCAATTCCTGGAAATCCCGCGACAGGACCCGAAGAAGACGTCCGTCGAGGTCCGCATTCGCGAATTCAAGGAAATCTACGGCCAGTTCGACCCGGAGACCGCCAAGCACCAGGCCGGTCGCTGCCTCGCCTGCGGCAACCCGTACTGCGAGTGGAAGTGCCCGGTCCACAACTACATCCCCAACTGGCTCAAGCTGATTGCCGAGGGCAACCTGTTCGAGGCCGCCGAGCTCTCGCACAAGACCAACTCCCTGCCTGAAGTCTGCGGCCGCGTCTGCCCGCAGGACCGCCTCTGCGAGGGCGCCTGCACGCTGAACGACGGCTTCGGCGCCGTGACCATCGGCTCCATCGAGAAATACATCACCGACGAGGCCCTCAAGGCCGGCTGGCGCCCCGATCTCTCGCACGTGGTCGACACCGGCAAGCGCGTTGCCATCATCGGCGCCGGCCCGGCCGGGCTCGGCTGCGCCGACATCCTGGCCCGCAATGGCGTGAAGCCCGTGGTGTTCGACCGCTACCCGGAGATCGGCGGCCTGCTCACCTTTGGCATCCCGCCCTTCAAGCTGGAAAAGGAAGTGGTGCAGCGCCGCCGCGAGCTGATGGAAGGCATGGGCGTGGAATTCCGCCTCAATACCGAGATCGGCAGGGACGTGGGCTTCCAGGACCTGCTCGACGAGTACGATGCCGTGTTCCTCGGCATGGGCACCTATACCTACATGAAGGGCGGCTTCCCGGGCGAGGAGCTCGAGGGCGTGCACGAGGCACTGCCCTTCCTCATCTCCAACATCAACCGCGAGATGGGCTTCGAGAAGTCGCCGGCGGACTTCGTCGACATGCGCGGTCAGCGCGTGGTGGTACTCGGCGGCGGCGACACGGCCATGGACTGCAACCGTACCTCGGTGCGCCAGGGTGCCGCCAAGGTGATCTGCGCCTACCGCCGCGACGAGGAAAACATGCCGGGCTCGCGACGCGAGGTGGCCAACGCCAAGGAAGAAGGCGTGGAATTCCTCTTCAACCGCCAGCCGGTGGAGATCGTGGGCGAAGGGCGCGTCGAGGGCGTGAAGGTGGTGAGCACCCGCCTGGGCGAACCGGACGAGCGCGGCCGTCGCCGCCCCGAGGTGGTGCCGGGTTCGGAGGAGATCATCCCGGCCGACCGCGTCATCATCGCCTTCGGTTTCCGCCCCAGCCCCTCGAACTGGTTCGCCGAGCACGGCATCGAGATCGACGAGGGCGGCCGCGTGAAGGCCCCGGCCGAGCAGGAATTCAAGTTCCAGACCGGCAATCCCAAGGTCTTTGCCGGCGGCGACATGGTGCGCGGCTCGGACCTGGTGGTCACCGCCGTCTTCGAGGGCCGCAACGCCGCCGAAGGCATCCTCGACTACCTCGGCGTCTGAGCGCCCCATGAGTGAACTGAAGAACGACCGCTTCCTGCGCGCCCTGCTGCGCGAGCCGGTCGATACCACGCCGGTGTGGATCATGCGCCAGGCCGGGCGCTACCTGCCCGAATACCGGGCCACCCGCGCGCAGGCCGGCAGCTTCATGGACCTGTGCCGCAACGCCGACCTCGCCTGCGAGGTCACGCTGCAGCCGCTGGAACGCTTCGATCTCGACGCGGCCATCCTCTTCTCCGACATCCTCACCATCCCGGACGCCATGGGCCTCGGCCTGTCCTTCGCCCAGGGCGAGGGACCGGTGTTCGCACGCCCGGTGCGCGACGCGGCTGCCATCAAGGCGCTGGGCGTCCCGGACATGGAGGACGACCTCGGCTACGTGATGAATGCCGTGCGCACCATCCGCCGCGAGCTCGATGGCCGCGTGCCACTGATCGGCTTTTCCGGCAGCCCCTGGACGCTCGCCACCTACATGGTGGAAGGTGGCTCCAGCAAGGAGTTCGCCCATGTGAAGGGCATGCTCTACGACCAGCCGGGGCTACTGCACCAGCTGCTGTCGGTTCTCTCGGTGAGCGTGGCCGAGTACCTGAACGCGCAGATCCGCGCCGGCGCACAGGCGGTGATGATCTTCGATACCTGGGGTGGCGCGCTCACGCCCGAGGCCTATCGCGAGTTCTCGCTGGACTACATGCAGCGCATCGTCGACCAGCTGATACGCGAGCACGACGGCCGGCGCGTGCCGGTGACGCTATTCACCAAGGGCGGGGGACAGTGGCTGGAGGCCATGGCCGATACCGGCTGCACCGGCCTGGGACTGGACTGGACGACCAACATCGGCGAGGCCCGCCGGCGCGTGGGTGACCGCGTTGCCCTGCAGGGCAACCTCGACCCTGCCGTGCTCTACGCCTCGCCCGAGCGCATCCGTACCCAGGTGCGCAAGGTGCTGGAAGACTTCGGCGAGGGCAGTGGCCACGTCTTCAATCTGGGGCACGGCATCCACCAGCACATCGATCCGGACCACGTGAAGGTGTTGGTCGACAGCGTGCACGAGATCGGCCAGCGCTTCCACAGCCGCGACGCGGTGCTCGGCCAGCGCTGACCCGCGCGCTCAGGCCTCGCGCAGCAGGGCCTCCACGTCTTCCAGGCTGGCCCGCCGCATGGGCCGCCCATCCACCGGCGACAAGGGCGCCTGGCGGATCCCGTCCACCGAGAACACCACCGCCTCGATCTCCACGTCATCGGCGACGAAGGAGACGCTGGGCAGCTCCTGCAATTCCCCGCCGAAGCGCAGCCGCCGCGAACCCAGGTCATAGGGAATCCGCCGGTCCATGAGCAGGAAGCACACCTCCTCCACCGAGTTGGCGAACAGGTGCAGGGTGATGCGCTGGGCGGCATGGGCCGTTCCCTTGAGGGCCGAACCGACCAGGCGGGGGGAGTAGTCGGCGAACAGGCGCATCGCCTCCAGTGCCGTGGCGCGCAGATGCGCGACGTGGGCCCGCTCCTCCTCGGTCTGGAACAGACTCTGCCGCTCCAGCACCGCCGCCTCCACCTCGACGTTCCTGGGCAGGTTGCGGGTGGCCCCCAGCCCCAGGTGCTCGGCGGCCTTGCGCTTGGCAAGGCCGAAGTCTTCCAGACCCTCGTCGAGCACGAGACGGGCGGCCTCTTCCGCGATCAGCAGCCGCTCGCGCTCCAGGGCATGACTGTTACGCGTCATAGCACCCCTCAGAACAGTTGTTCGGGCACCTCGAGCGTACCATTGCCGCCGCCGGCGGTCTCCCCGTCCTCGCCACCCAGCGACAGCTCGGCCTCGGGCAGGTTGTCGGCACGGAAGGTCTCGAAGATGGCATCCGGGTTGTCACTGCCGGCAAGCAGGCCCGTCTCCGGGTCGATACGCACCGTCACCATGCCGTCGGGCTGTGGCAGCGTGTGCTCGGGCCGTCCGGCCAGCACCTCGCCCATGTAACCGATCCAGATCGGCAGGGCGGCCGAGGCGCCCGTCTCGCCGCGGCCGAGCGGCTGCAGCTGA
Organism: Chromatiales bacterium; assembly: GCA_014762505.1. Taxonomy (NCBI): domain Bacteria; kingdom Pseudomonadati; phylum Pseudomonadota; class Gammaproteobacteria; order Chromatiales; species Chromatiales bacterium. The sequence goes on from JABURS010000029.1 coordinate 81,023, forward strand.
TCGAAACCGACCCAGACGGTGGTGACGACATCGGCGTTGAAGCCGCTGAACCAGGCATCGTTGCCATCGTTTGTGGTGCCGGTCTTGCCGGAGAGGTCGTTACGCCCCAGCTGCATGGCACGCACGCCGGTACCTTCCTGCACCACCGAGCGCAGCATGCTGGTAATCAGGTAGGCATTCTGCGGCGGGATGACCCGTTCGGCCGGCAGCCAGGGCGCCGGCTCGGCAGGCTCCGTAGCGCCCTCGGCCGTCTCGTCTCCCGATGCAGCAGCCGCCTCGCAGTCTGACTCACAGACCCTTTTCGGCTGCGCCGTGAACAACACCTCGCCGACACCGTCCTCGATGCGCTCGATGAAATAGGGTTCGACCAGAAAGCCGCCATTGGCGAACACGCCGTAGGCGCGCACCATCTCCAGCGGCGTGATGGTGCCGCTGCCCAGCGCCAGGGAGAGGTCGCGCGGCAGCCGGCCCATGTCGAAACCGAAGCGCCCCACGTAGCGATAGCCATAGCCGAGCCCCATGGACTGCAGCAGGCGGATGGATACCAGGTTGCGTGACTTCGTCAGCGCCATGCGCAGACGCGTGGGCCCGTAGAAGCGGCCGCTGTAGTTTTCCGGTCGCCACTCGGCCTCCAGGGCCGGGTCATCGAACACCACCGGGGCATCGTTGACCAGCGTAGCCGGTGTGAAGCCCTTTTCGAGCGCGGCCGAGTAGATAAAGGGCTTGAAGACGGAACCCGGCTGGCGCTCCGCCTGAACGGCCCGGTTGAACTTGCTCTGCTCGAAGTCGAAACCACCAACCACGGCCAGCAGCGCCCCGTCCTCGGGCCGCATGGAGACCACGGCGCCCGAGACCACCGGCACCTGGCGCAACGACCAGTAGGTCAACGGCACCTCGTCCGTCGGCGCCTTCCCGTCATCCCCGGCAACCGATTCCGGCAGGCTGGCAAAGGGCTCGACGCGTACCAGGTCGCCCGGGGCCAGCACCTCGCCTGCAGACTCCAGCTCGCCGCCGACGGTACTTTCATCGATATAACGCCTCGCCCACTGCATGCCCTCCCAGGGGATGACGCCATAGCCGAGGTTATCCACATACACCCGCGCCTGGCGCTCCTCGACCGACACGACCACTGCCGGGAGCAGACCACCCACCACCGTGTAGGGCTGCAAGAGCGATTCCAGCGCCTCCGCACCGGCCTCCTCCGGGAGCTCGGGCAGCTCGAGCCGGGCCTCCGGACCACGGTAACCATGCCGCAGGTCGTAGTCGAGCAGGCCCGCACGCAGCGCCCGATTGGCGGCGGCCTGCGCCCCGGCATCGATCGTGGTGTAGACGCGATAACCGCCGGTATAGGCCTCTTCCCCATAGCGTTCCACCATCACGGCACGCACCATCTCCCCGAGATACGGGGCATCGATCTCGGTCCGGGAGAGGTGCACACCGGCCGTCAGCGGCGCCACCACGGCGATATCGAACTGCGCCTGGTCGATCCGGTCGAGTTCGAGCAGCCGGCGCAGCACGTAGTTGCGACGCTCCATGGCCCGTTCGGGGTTGACGATGGGGTTGTAGCGTGACGGGGCCTTGGGCAGGCCGGCGATCATCGCGATCTCGGGCAGGGTCAGCTCATCCACCGTCTTGTTGTAATAGACCTGCGCCGCCGCACCCACGCCATAGGCCCGGTTGCCGAGATAGATCTTGTTGAGATACAGCTCGAGGATCTCGTCCTTGTTGAGCTCCTTCTCGATCTTGAAGGACAGAAAGATCTCTCGCAGCTTGCGGGTGTAGGTCTTCTCCGGGCTGAGGAAGAAGTTGCGCGCCACCTGCATGGTGATGGTACTCGCGCCCTGGCCACGATCGCCGGTCAGGTAGTTGCTGATGGCCGCGCGCAGGATGCCACGATAGTCCACGCCCGGATGGGTATAGAAGCGCTCGTCTTCGGCAGCGAGAAAGGCGTCCCGCAGGGTGACGGGGATGTCTTCGATGGCCAGCGGCACACGGCGCTTCTCACCGTACTCCGCCACCAGCAGGCCGTCCTTGCTATATACCCGCAGAGGCACCTGCATGCGCATGTCACGCAGCACCTCGACATCCGGAAGATCACGGGCAAAATAGAGATAGGCGCCGCCAACGGCCAGCGCGCCGCTGATCGCGCCGGCCAGGGCCAGGTAGAGACCCCAGCGGACAAGACGCAGAAAAGGTTTCATATATTATGTGCTTACGTGAGGTACGAATGGGGGCGGGTCCAGACTGCCGGGGGCTATGAAAACCCAATTCCCGGGTGACAACAAGCTTTGCAATTTATACTAGTATTTTTATATAGTTGGCGCTAGGATCTAATAAAAAATATAGCAATAATTCGTAACCACCGGCTCTAAAGGGAAAAACTGTGCTCCCGTTCACAAGAAAGAAGGTACCGGTCCTGGGTATCGACATCAGCTCCACCTCGGTGAAGCTGGTTGAGCTCAGCCCTGCGGGTAACGGCTACAAGGTCGAGAGCCATGCGGTCGAGCCGCTGCCGGCCAACGCCGTCGTGGAAAAGAACATTGCGGAAGTCGAGGCCGTGGCCGAGACGGTGCGCAAGGCCATCAAGCGAGCAGGCACCAAGAACAAGCTCTGTGCGCTGGCCGTGCCCTCCTCCGCCGTCATCACCAAGGTCATCACCATGCCGGCCAGCCTCAGCGATGCCGACATGGAGACCTCCATCCAGCTCGAGGCGGACCAGTACATCCCCTACGCCCTCGAGGAGGTCAACCTCGACTTCGAGGTGCTGGGCCCTACCGAGAAGAACCCCGAGACCGTCGATGTGCTGCTGGCTGCCTCGCGCAGCGAGAACGTGGAGATGCGCGTGGCCGCCGCCGAGATGGCGGGCCTCACGGCCAAGATCGTGGACGTCGAGGCCTACACCATCGAGAACGTCTACCCGCTGATGCCGGAGTTCGACGCCACCAAGGAAAAGGTCGTCGCCATCATCGACGTCGGCGCCACCATGACCAGCATCAACGTCATGGAACACGGCAAGCTCGCCTATACCCGTGAGCAGCCCTTCGGCGGCAAGCAGCTCACCGAGGAGATCATGCGCCGCTACGGCCTCTCCTATGAGGAGGCCGGCCTGGCGAAGAAGGAGGGCGGCCTGCCCGACAACTACGTGCCCGAGGTCCTGGAGCCCTTCAAGGAGACCATGGCCAACCAGGTGCACCGCTTCCTGCAATTCTATTTCGCGGCCAGCCAGATGGCCTCCGTCGACCACATCGTGCTGGCCGGCGGCTGCGCCTCCATCCGCGGCATCGACGAAATGATCGAATCGCAGATCGGCACGCCGACCACGATCGCCAATCCCTTCTCGCGCATGTCGCTCGCATCCCGAATCAATCCGCAGCGCCTGGCAGACGACGCCCCGTCGCTGATCCTCGCCTGCGGCCTGGCCTTGCGGAGGAGTTTCGCCTGATGGCCCATATCAACCTGCTCCCCTGGCGCGACGCCGAGCGCAAGCGCAAACAACAGGAATTCCTCACCCTGGCCGGGTTCACGGCCGTGCTCGGCGCCATCGTCGTGTTCTTCGCGCACGTGCACGTCAACGGCATGATCGACTACCAGAAGAGCCGCAACACCTATCTGGAGAACGAGATCAAGCTGCTCGAGAAGAAGGCCGAGGAAATCAAGGAACTCGAGGCCACCAAGAAGGCCCTGCTGGACCGCATGGAGATCATCCAGCAGCTGCAGGCCGCCCGCCCCGGCGTGGTCCACCTGTTCGACGAGCTGGTCACCACCCTGCCCGAGGGCATGTACCTGATGTCCCTGACACAGAAAAACGGCGTCGTCACGATGAGCGGACGCGCCGAATCGAAGGCCCGTGTCGCCACCTACATGCGCAATCTGGACGCCTCGGAATGGTTGAAGAACCCGCAGCTCAGCGTCATCGAGACCAAGGATGACAGCGCCCTGCGCGCCAGCGACTTCTCCCTGACCGTCGACCAGACCCGGCCCGGCGCCGAGGACGAGGCTGCCGAGGCCGCCACGTCCACGCCGCAGGCAGCCGCGGCCAAGCGGGGTAAATGAGCATGGACCTTTCCGAACTCAAGAATTTCGACATCAACAGCCTGGACCTGAACAACCTGGGCAGCGCCCCGGCGGCGGTCAAGGCCATCATCATCGCCCTGCTGTTCATCGCCGTGCTCGGCGCGGGCTATTACTTCCACACCAAGGGCCAGCTCGAACAGCTGGAGCGCGAGGAGCGCAAGGAAACCCAGCTGCGCCAGAAGTTCGAGACCGAACAGCGCAAGGTGGCCAACCTCGAGGAGCTGAAGCTGCAGCTCGAGGAGATGCGCCGCTCCTTCGGCGCCATGCTGCGCCAGCTGCCGAGCAAGACCGAGATCCCCAATCTCATCGTCGACATCTCGCAGACGGGCCTGGCCAGCGGCCTCGAGATCGATCTGTTCCGGCCGGAGAACGAGGTGCGCAAGGGCTTCTACGCCGAAAAGCCGATCCAGCTGCGCGTGGTGGGCAGTTACCACCAGATGGGCAACTTCGTCAGCGGCGTGGCCGCCCTGCCGCGCATCGTCACCCTGCATGACATCAGCATCAAGCCGATGGATGACGGGCGGCTCACGATGGAAGCCCAGGCGAAGACCTACCGCTATCTCGACGAACAGTCCGGCGAGTGAGTCGACGCATGAAGTACATACAAAAACAGACCGGGCCTAGAGCGATGAAACGAACCAAGGGGCAATACCTGGCGGTCACCCTGGTCCTCAGCACCCTGCTGCTGGCGGGCTGTGGCGACAACCTGGACGACCTGCGCACCTACGTGGACGAGGTCAAGGCACGCAAGACCGCGCCACCGAAGGCCATCCCGGACATCAAGCCCTACGAGAGCTTCGCCTATCCGGAACACACGCGTAATCCCTTTGATTCCAGCATTCTTGCGGCAACGCCGGCACCGGTGAACCTCAATATCCCGGAGATCGACGCCGATCGCCCGCGCGAATACCTGGAAAGCTTCCCGCTCGACAGCCTCAAGCTGGTGGGCACGCTCGAACAGGCCAATACCCTGTGGGCACTGATCAGGACACCGGACGGCACCATCCAGCGTGTCACTCACGATAACTACATGGGACAGAACAACGGCAAGATCATCACGATCACGCCCACCCGTCTGACCCTGAAGGAATACATTCGTGATGAATTCGGTGGTTACATCGAACGCGAAACTGCTGTCGCCATTAGCGAATAAGTAAAGAGGACATAGCAATGAGTTCAGTCCCTGCCCCGAAGCTTGCCCAGACCCCGGCGGTTGCCCGCTATGCGACAGCCCAGCGACTCTGGCTGACATTGACCCTGCTCGCACTGGTACTGGTCGCCCCCGCCGTCAGCGCCAACACGCTGCAGGACATCAGCTACTCGACGCTGCCCGGCGACCGGGTCGAGCTGACCTTCAAGTTCAGCGAACCGGCCAGCGAACCGCTCAGCTTCACCATCGACGACCCGGCACGCATCGCACTGGATTTCGCGAACACCGACAACGGCCTCAAGGAACGCAACGTGCCGATCGGCATCGGCGTCACCCGCAGCGTGACCGCCGTGGACGCCAAGGGCCGTACCCGCGTGGTCATCAACCTGGCCCAGCTCGTCGGCTACCAGACCCGCGTGCAGGGCAATGAAGTGGTCGTGGCCCTCGGCAGCAGCGCGGCAGACGCCAACTTCGACATGCCCGCCGCCGGCGCCGGCAAGACCAGCACCCCGGCTGCCGTCAGTACCCGTGGCGACGAACAGCGCGTCACCAACGTCGACTTCCGTCGCGGCGGCAACGGCGAGGCGCGCATCATGATCAACCTCTCCGATCCGCGCATCCCGGTCGACCTGCGCGACCAGCAGGGCGAGATCGTGCTGAACGTGGTCGGCGCCAGCCTGGCCAAGGAACTGGAGCGTCGTCTCGACGTCTCCGACTTCGCCACCCCCGTGCAGACCATCGACGTCTTCGAGACCGACGGCAACACCCGCATCGTGATCAAGGCCGCCGGCGATTACGATCAGCTCGCCTACCAGAGCAACGACGTCTATACCGTAGAGGTCAAGGAATACCGCGAGGAACTGGTCGAGGAGCGTCGTGAACAGGTCTGGGAAGGCGAGAAGCTCTCGCTCAACTTCCAGGACATCGAGGTGCGTTCGGTGCTGCAGCTCATCGCCGACTTCACCTCGCTCAACGTGGTGGTCAGCGACAGCGTGCAGGGCAACATCACCCTGCGCCTGAAGAACGTCCCCTGGGACCAGGCACTGGATATCATCCTGAAGACCAAGGGCCTGGGCATGCGCCAGAACGGCAACGTCCTGCTGATCGCCCCGGCCGAAGAGATCGCCGCGCGTGAAAAGCAGGAGCTCGAGGACCAGCAGTCCATCGAGAAGCTGCTGCCGCTGCGCACCGAACTCATCCAGATCAACTATGCCAAGGCCTCGGACATTGCCGGCCTGCTCATCGCCTCCAAGGCGCTGGAGGGCGCGGAAGGCGAGGAAGGCTCGAACGCCCTGGCCACCGTGCTGTCCTCGCGCGGCTCGGTCATGGTCGACCAGCGCACCAACACCCTGCTGGTGCGTGACACCGAACCCTCCCTGGTCGCCGTGCGCCGCCTGATCGGCAAGCTGGACATCCCGGTGCGCCAGGTGCTGATCGAGTCGCGCATCGTCATCGCCTCGGACGACTTCAGCCGCGAACTCGGCGTGCGCTTCGGCGTGAACGACCAGGGCGACCCGAGCAGCGACAGCAACCGTCGCCTCTACACCTCGGGCAGCCTCAATGGCACCACCCAGCAGATCAACGGCGAGGACCTGGAGCTGGCCGACCGTCTCAACGTCGACATGCCCGTGACCAACCCGGCCGGCAGCTTCGGCCTGGCACTGGCCAAGCTGCCGTTGGGCCTGCTGCTCGAGCTGGAGCTCTCCGCCGCCCAGGCCGAGTCCAAGGCCGAGGTGGTGTCCAGCCCGCGCGTGATCACCTCCAACCAGAAGCAGGCGGTGATCCGCCAGGGTGTCGAGATCCCCTACCTCGAGGCCACCTCCAGCGGCGCGGCCAGCGTGTCCTTCAAGGAGGCCGTGCTCAAGCTCGAGGTCACCCCGGCCATCACCCCGGATGACCGCGTGAACATGGACCTCGCCGTGCACAAGGACAACGTCGGCGAACTCTTCGCCGGCATCCCGAGCATCGACACCCGCTCGGTGGAGACCCTGGTGCTGGTGGATAACGGCCAGACCGTGGTGCTCGGCGGCATCTACGAGACCGAGACCTCGCGCGACGTGCGCCGCGTGCCCTTCTTCGGCGACATCCCGGTGGTCGGCGCACTGTTCCGCAGTACCTCGCAGACCAGCGACAAGTCCGAACTGCTGATCTTCGTCACACCGAAGATCATCTCGGAGAATCTCAAGCTGGTGCGCTAGACCCGGATTCAACCGGTATACTGCGAAGGCCCGCACCGTGCGGGCCTTTGTTTTGTTCAGCCAGACACCATGACAGCAAAACGCAACATCATCCTCGTCGGGCCCATGGGCGCCGGCAAGTCCACCGTCGGGCGGCGACTGGCAAACCTGCTCGGGCGCGAGTTCGTCGACAGCGACAAGGAGATCGAACAGCGCACGGGCGTGGATATCCCCACCATCTTCGAATTCGAGCAGGAGGCCGGTTTTCGCGACCGCGAGGCCGCGGTGATCGAGGAACTGACGGGCCGTGAGGGGATCGTGCTGGCGACGGGTGGCGGCGCGGTGCTGCGGCCGGAGAACCGACGCCACATGAAGGCGCGCGGTTTCGTCATCTATCTGCGCACCTCGGTGGACGAACAGCTGCGCCGCACGGCGCACGACCGCAATCGTCCCCTGCTGCAGACCCCGGACCCGCGGGCCCGCCTCGAGACCCTGCTCAGGGAACGCGACCCCCTGTACACCGAGATCGCCGACCTCGTCGTCGACACCGATCGCGGCCAGGCCCGCAGCCTCGCCCAGCGCATCGTCAAGCGGCTGCGCCAGGCCCTGGGCGAGGCGTTATAGACCCGCCGCGCTTTCCGCGAACCCGCAGCTTGCTTTACCATTGGACCATGCAGACACTCAACGTCGAACTCGGCGAACGCAGCTATCCGATCTATATCGGCAGCGGCCTGCTCGGGCAGCCCGAACTGCTCGCCCGCCACATCCACGGTCGCTCCGCCGCGGTGGTCAGCAACGAGGTGGTCGCCCCGCTGTATCTGGACCGGCTGGGACCGGCCCTGGCCGATCTGCGCCACCATGCCGTCATCCTGCCGGATGGCGAGCAGTACAAGTCGCTGGAGACCCTCAACACCATCTACACGGAACTGCTCGAACACCGCTATGACCGCAACACCACCCTCATCGCCCTCGGCGGCGGGGTGGTGGGCGACATCACCGGATTTGCAGCGGCCAGTTACCAGCGCGGCGTCAACTTCATCCAGATACCCACCACCCTGCTCGCCCAGGTGGACTCCTCCGTCGGTGGCAAGACCGGGGTCAACCACCCGCTCGGCAAGAACATGATCGGGGCCTTCTACCAGCCCCAGTGCGTGATCATCGACACCGACACGCTCGACACCCTGGACGAGCGCCAGCTGAGCGCGGGCATCGCCGAGATCATCAAGTACGGCCTGATCGGCGACCCCGTGTTCTTCGCGTGGCTGGAGGCGAACATGGAACGCCTGCGCGCGCGTGACGCCGAGGCGCTTACCTACGCCATCCGCCGCTCCTGCGAGAACAAGGCCGCCGTGGTCGCGGCCGACGAGCGCGAAGGCGGCAAGCGCGCCCTGCTGAACCTCGGCCACACCTTCGGCCATGCCATCGAGACCGGCATGGGCTACGGCGCCTGGCTGCACGGCGAGGCCGTGGGCTGCGGCATGGTGATGGCCGCACAGCTCTCGGCCCGCCTGGGCTGGCTCTCCGCGGACGACGTCGAGCGCGCCACCCGCCTGATCGCACGCGGCGGCCTGCCCGTCGCACCGCCGCCCGAGATGGATGCCGACCGCTTCCTCGAACTGATGGCCGTGGACAAGAAGGTCATCGACGGCAGCCTGCGCCTGGTCCTGCTGCGCGCCATCGGCGAGGCCGTGGTCACCGCCGACTTCGATCCTGCGGCACTGCGCGCCACCGTCACGCCGTCACGCGCCGCCTGAGCCATGACCGGCCGCCCGCAGACCCCGCCGCAACCCCACGGACCCGCCCCCTATGCCGCCTGCGACACCAACTCGCGCGGGCGCCAGCACCCGGAGGAACGGCCCGCCTACCGCAGCGAATTCCAGCGCGACCGCGACCGCATCATCCATTCGGCCGCCTTCCGTCGCCTCGAGTACAAGACCCAGGTCTTCGTGAACCACGAGGGCGACCTGTTCCGCACCCGGCTCACGCATTCCATCGAGGTCGCCCAGATCGGCCGCTCCATCGCCCGCGCCCTGCGCCTCAACGAGGACCTGACCGAGGCCATCGCGCTGGCCCACGACCTTGGCCACACCCCCTTCGGCCATGCCGGCCAGGACGCGCTCAATGCCTGTATGAAGGAGTTCGGCGGCTTCGAGCATAACCTGCAGTCGCTGCGCGTGGTCGACCAGCTCGAGGCGCGCTATGCCGACTTCCCCGGGCTCAATCTCAGCTTCGAGACCCGCGAGGGCATCCTCAAGCACTGTTCGCTGCCCGATGCCCGCCGCCTCGGGGCCGTGGCCGAGCGCTTCCTCACCAAGCAACAGCCCACGCTGGAGGCCCAGCTCACCAACCTGGCCGACGAGATCGCCTACAACAACCACGACGTCGACGACGGCCTGCGCGCCGGCCTCATCCACGTCGATGCGCTGCGCGAGATCCGCCTGTTCAACGACCAGTACGAGGAGGTGCGTCGCCGCTACCCGGACCTGGTCGACCGCCGCCGCATCCACGAGACCATCCGGCGCATGATCAACCGCCTGGTGGTGGACCTGGTGGAGACCAGCCAGTCGCGCATCGCCGCGGCGACGCCGGCCAGCGTCGACGAGGTGCGTGCCCAGACGGCCCCCCTGATCGGCTTCTCCGACGAGATCCGCGAGGCCAACCTGGAGCTCAAGCGCTTCCTGCGCAAGGAACTCTACCGTCATTACCGCGTCCACCGCATGACGGCCAAGGCCCAGCGCGTCATCCAGGAACTGTTCGCCGCCTTCATGGAGGACCCGCGCCTGCTTCCACCCGAGCACCAGGACTACACGCAGCGCCTCGAGGCCGAGCAGGGACTGCCGGGCCGGGCCCGTGCCGTGGCCGACTACATCGCCGGCATGACCGACCGCTACGCCATCGCCGAGAACCGTCGCATCTTCGACCCGGCGACGACCTCCTGAGGCCCGCATGGACAGCCACATCCTCTCCGCCGACAGCCTCGACCGCCTGGGCCTCGACCAGCAGCCCTTCCTGTCCCAGTGGCAGGATGCCTTCGCCTTCGGCGACGCCTCGCTGGACATGACGATCAACGTCTGCCTGGAGCATCTGCGCGACGCCTCCCCACCCATTCTCATCAAGGGCGAGCACGGCATCGGCAAGAGCGCCCAGCTGCAGCGGCTGATGGCCCGCGGGGACGACCTGCACTGCTGCCTCATCCAGGCCGGCCCCGAGACCAGCATGGCCGCCGTCGACCATGCCGTGCGCCTGGCCTGGCAACCGCATCCGCGCCACGGCGACCCCAAGCAGCTATCCCTGGACCGCTTCCTCGCCGCACTCTGCGAGGACGGCATGCGCCCCGTCCTGGTGGTGGACGACGCCCACCACCTCGAGCCCAAGGTGCTCGGCACCCTGCTCAACCTCAAGCAGCACATGCACGACAGGCTCGGCCAGACCATCGGCCTGGTGCTGGCGGCCGAGCGCGGCATCGACGCCACCCTCTCCCTGCTGGAGGGCCGGCTGCGCATCGTCGGCACGCTCTATACCATCGCCGCACGCCCCCTCAACCGCGAACAGACCACCGCCTACCTCGAGCATCGCCTGCGGGCCGCCGGGCTGACCGGCCCCATGCCCCTGGGCGCCCAGGACATCGAGGCGATCCAGCAGCAAAGCGGTGGCCTGCCGGGGGACATCAACCGGCTGGCCGTCGCCCGTCTCCAGACCGCGGTCGCAGGGTCATCTGCCCGGACAGGGGACGACGGCGCGACGGCCCTCCCCAGCCGCCTGTTGATGCCGGCCGCCATCACCCTCGTCGTGCTGGGCCTGCTGGCCGCCCTCTACGGGCTCATCGCCGGTCTGCTCACCCCCGAGGAGGAGGTCAGCACCCCGCGCATCGAGGCCGGCAGCGAACGGCTCGCCCTGCCTGCCCCCGAGACCACCGCACCGGCCGCGCCTCGCACGCCGGCACCCGCCCCGGTCACGGCCACCCCCGGATCGGAGTTGCCGAGCCCGCCCGAAGAGGCCGTGCCCCGCGCATCCACCACGCCCCCGGAAGAGGAACCGCCGGTCACGGAGCCACCGCCCGCACGGATGGCCTTCGATTTCTCCGAACCACCCGTGCTGCCGGAACCGGCCGAGCCGCCTCCCGCCAGGGCCGAAGCCGAAACCCGGCCCGCACCGGCCCCGACCGTCACCACCCGCCCCCGCGCGGAGGCCGCGCCCCCGCAGGCGACCCGCGGTACCCTGCACGATGCCCTCTGGCTCCTGCGCCAGGACCCCGAGCACTACACCATCCAGGCACTCGCCGTCTCCACCGAGGCCGCAGCCCGCCGCTTCTACGAGACCGCCGCCCCGGGACTGGAGGCCGGCCTGGCCCCCACCCGGCGCGCCGGACAGACCTGGCATGTCCTGGTGCTCGGCACCTACCCCGATGCCGACACCGCCCGCCGGGCCATCCCCGCCCTCCCCGAGCCCGTGCAGAAAAACCGCCCCTTCATCCGCCGTATCGGCGACCTGCAGGAGGCCATCCTCGCCGCCCGCTGACGCCCCGCAGCCCGGCGCCACGCCCTTTTGCGCGCGTGCGAATTGAACGCCAACCCCCGCCGGCCTTATACTACTAGACCTTTTGGCTACCGCCCGGCCACCTCCCTTCGCCGGGCGTTCGTGTCTGTAATGCCAGGCCGAATTCAACGGAGACCTGCGTAAATGACTCTCAAGCACGCGCCGGCGGGCCTGTATCGCCCGGAATTCGAACGCGACAACTGTGGTTTCGGACTGATCGCGCAGATGGACAACCAGCCCAGTCACTGGCTGGTCGACACCGCGATCCACGCCCTGGAGCGGCTGACGCATCGAGGCGCGGTGGCCGCCGACGGCAAGACCGGCGACGGCTGCGGTCTGCTGCTGAAAAAGCCCGACGGCTTCCTGCGCAGCATCGCCGCCGAGGCCGGCATCGAACTCGGCGCACTGTATGGCGTGGGCATGGTGTTCCTCAGCACCGATGCGACCCAGGCGGCCAGTGCCCGTGAGGTGCTGGAGGCCCAACTGCGCGAGGAAGGCCTGATCGTCGCCGGCTGGCGCGAGGTGCCGACCAACCCGGAGGCCTGCGGCGAGGAGGCCCTGAAGACCCTGCCCGCCATCATGCAGGTCTTCGTCAATGCCCCGGAGGGCATGGACGAGACCGTGCTGGAACGTCACCTGTTCGTCGCCCGCCGACGCGCGGAGATCGCGCTCAAGGGCCAGGACGAGGTCTTCTACGTCCCCAGCCTGTCCGCGCGCGTACTCTCCTTCAAGGGGCTGGTGATGCCGGCCAACCTGCCGGTGTTCTACCAGGACCTCCAGGACGAGCGCCTGGAGTCCTCGCTGTGCGTGTTCCACCAGCGCTTCTCCACCAACACCTGGCCGCAGTGGCGCCTGGCCCAGCCGTTCCGCTTCCTGGCCCACAACGGTGAGATCAACACCGTGCGCGGCAACCGCAACTGGGCCCAGGCGCGTGCCTACAAGTTCGCCTCCCCGCACCTGCCGAAACTCTCCGAGCTGCTGCCGCTGGTGAACATGGAAGGCTCCGATTCCTCCAGCATGGACAACATGCTGGAGGTCCTGCTGGCCGGCGGCATGGACATCTTCCGTGCCATGCGCCTGCTGATCCCGCCGGCCTGGCAGAACATCGAGCACATGGACGCCGACCTGCGTGCCTTCTATGAATACAACTCCATGCACATGGAGCCCTGGGACGGCCCCGCCGGCGTGGTACTCACCGACGGCCGCCATGCCGCCTGCACCCTGGACCGCAACGGCCTGCGCCCGGCACGCTACGTGGTCACCAAGGACCGCCACATCACCCTGGCCTCCGAGGTCGGTGTGTACGACTACGCCCCGGAGGACGTGGTCAGCAAGGGCCGCCTCAAGCCCGGGCAGATGATCGCGGTGGATACCGAGACTGGCGAGCTGATCCTGCCCGAACAGATCGACGACATGCTCAAGTCGCGCCAGCCCTACCGCAAGTGGCTGGACGAGAATGCGGCCCACCTCGAGACCTCGCTGGAGGGCGGCGAGCTCACCACCTCGCCCCTGGGCGAGGAACGCCTGGCCGTGTACGAGAAGATGTTCAACGTGAACTTCGAGGAGCGCGACCAGATCCTGCGCCCCACCGCCGAGGCCGGCCAGGAGGCCGTGGGCTCGATGGGCGACGACACGCCCTTCCCGGTGCTGTCCGCCCAGGTGCGCTCGCCCTACGACAGCTTCCGCCAGCAGTTCGCCCAGGTCACCAACCCGCCGATCGACCCGATCCGCGAGTCCATCGTCATGTCGCTGGGCACCTGCCTGGGCGCCGAGCGCAACCTGTTCGACGAGGGGCCGGAACACGCCCGCCGCCTGGTGATCAACTCGCCGGTGTTGAGCGAGCGCGCCTTCAACCAGATCCTGAACCTCGGCGAGGGCTACGCCCCGGCGCCCATCGACCTCAACCGGCCCGACGACCAACCGCTGGACGCGGCCGTGGACGCCATCTGCGACGAGGCCGTGGCCGCCGTGCGCGCCGGCAAGACCCTGATCGTGCTGTCCGACCGCGCGATTGCCGAAGGCCGCCTGCCGGTGCATGCCCTCCTGGCCACCGGCGCGGTGCATCACCGCCTGATCCGCGAGGGCCTGCGCTGCGACGCCAACCTCATCGTCGAAACCGCCACCGCGCGCGACTCGCACCACTTCGCCTGCCTGATCGGCTACGGTGCCACCGCCATCTATCCCTATCTCGCCTACGAGAGCCTGCAGGGCATGGTGGAACGCGGCGAGATCCAGGACCGCGACAGCGCCGCCCTGGCCAACGCCTACCGCAAGGGCATCGGCAAGGGGCTGTACAAGATCATGTCCAAGATGGGCATCTCGACCATCGCGAGCTATCGCGGTTCGCAGCTGTTCGAGATCGTCGGCCTGCACGAGGAGGTGGTGAACCGCTGCTTCCCCGGCACCGTAAGCCGCGTCCAGGGCATCAACTTTGCCGACCTCAAGACCGACCAGCAGAAGCTCGCCCGCAGCGCCTGGAACCTGCGCAAGACCATCAGCCAGGGCGGCCTGCTCAAGTACGTGCACGGCGGCGAGTACCACGCCTACAACCCGGACGTGGTGCAAACCATGCACAAGGCCGTGGTCTCCGGCGACTACCGCGACTGGCAGGCCCATGCCGACCTGATCAACAACCGTCCGCCCATGGTGCTGCGCGACCTGCTGAAACTGCGCAGCGACGCCAAACCGATCCCGCTCGAAGAGGTGGAGCCGGTCGAGTCCATCCTCAAGCGCTTCGACTCGGCGGGCATGTCCCTGGGCGCGCTCTCCCCCGAGGCCCACGAGACCCTGGCCGAGGCCATGAACCGCCTGGGCGCGCGCTCCAACTCCGGCGAGGGCGGCGAGGACCCGGTGCGTTACGGCACCGAGAAGATGTCCAAGATCAAGCAGATCGCCTCCGGGCGCTTTGGCGTGACCCCCCACTACCTGGTCAATGCCGAGGTCCTGCAGATCAAGGTCGCCCAGGGCGCCAAGCCCGGCGAGGGCGGCCAGCTGCCGGCGCACAAGGTCAACGACATGATCGCGAAGCTGCGCTACTCCAAGCCCGGCGTGGCCCTCATCTCGCCGCCGCCGCACCATGACATCTACTCGATCGAGGACCTGGCCCAGCTGATCTTCGACCTGAAGCAGATCAACCCGAAGGCCCTGGTCTCGGTGAAGCTGGTGGCCGAGGCCGGCGTGGGCACCATCGCCGCCGGCGTGGCCAAGGCCTATGCCGACCTCATCACCATCTCCGGCTACGACGGCGGCACCGGCGCAAGCCCGCTGACCTCGGTGAAATACGCCGGCGGCCCGTGGGAACTGGGGCTCACCGAGACCCACCAGACCCTGCGCGCCAACAACCTGCGCGACAAGGTGCGGGTGCAGACCGACGGCGGCCTGAAGACCGGCCTGGACGTGATCAAGGCCGCCATCCTCGGCGCCGAGAGCTTCGGCTTCGGCACCGGCCCCATGGTCGCCATGGGCTGCAAGTATCTGCGCATCTGCCACCTGAACAACTGCGCCACCGGCGTGGCCACCCAGGACAAGGTCCTGCGCATGAACCACTTCGTCGGCAAGGTGGAGATGGTGATGAACTACTTCCGCTTCATCGCCGAGGAGGCCCGTCACTGGATGGCGAGCATCGGCGTGCGCCGGCTCACCGACCTGATCGGCCGCACCGACCTGCTGGAAGTCTCGCCGGGCGTGACCGACCGCCAGGCACGCCTGGACTACAGCCAGATCCTCTCCGATGCCGGCGTGGATCCGGACCAGCCGCAGTTCTGCGTGGAGCCGCACAACGCGCCCTTCGACAAGGGCGAGCTGGCCGAACAGATGGTGGCCGATATGCTGCCGGCCATCGAGGCGGCAAGCGGCGGCGAGTTCAGCTACGCGGTGCGCAACACCCATCGCTCCATCGGTGCACGTGTCTCCGGCGAGATCGCCCTGCGTCACGGCAACTACGGCATGAGCGACAAGCCGCTGGTGGTGCGCCTGAAGGGCACCGCCGGGCAGAGCTTCGGCGTGTGGAATGCCGGCGGTCTGCACCTTTACCTCGAGGGCGACGCCAACGACTACGTGGGCAAGGGCATGGCGGCCGGCAAGCTGGTCATCGCCCCGCCAAAGGGCAGCGGCTTCCGCTCCAACGAGGCGGCCATCATGGGCAACACCTGCCTCTACGGCGCCACCGGCGGCAAGCTGTTCGCCGCGGGCCTGGCCGGCGAACGCTTCGGCGTGCGCAACTCCGGGGCCATCGCCGTGGTCGAGGGCGCGGGCGACCACGCCTGCGAGTACATGACCGGCGGCGTGATCTGCGTGCTCGGCAAGACCGGCGTGAACTTCGGTGCCGGCATGACCGGTGGCTTCGCCTTCGTGCTGGACGAGGACAACAGCTTCCAGGATCGCTACAACCACGAGCTGATCGACACGCATCGCCTGGTGCCGTCGCACATGGAGGAGCATCGCAACTACCTCCAGGGCCTGATCCGCGAGTTCGTGGCCGAGACCGGCAGCGCCTGGGGCCAGCAGATCCTCGACGACTTCAGCGCCTATCTGCCGAAGTTCTGGCTGATCAAGCCCAAGGCCGCCGAACTCGAGACGCTGATGCAGTCGCTGGAAAAGGCCGCCTGATCGTGGATCGCGGGCCGCAGGCGCCAGGCGCTTGCGGCCCGCGGGCGATCGGCTGACACTGTCCCTCCATGGCCGGCCGCATCCCGCAGCACTTCATCGACGAGCTCCTCGCCCGCGTCGACATCGTCGACGTGATCGACGCCCGCGTGCCGCTGAAAAAGCGCGGCCGCGAACACGTCGCCTGCTGTCCCTTCCACAGCGAGAAGACCCCCTCCTTCTACGTCAGCCCGCAGAAGCAGTTCTATCACTGCTTCGGCTGCGGGGCGCACGGCACCGCGCTCGGCTTCCTGATGGAATACGAGCACATGGACTTCGTCGAGGCCATCGAGCAGCTGGCCGGCTCCATCGGGCTGGAGGTGCCGCGCGAGGGCGGCGAGGCCCCGGCCCGGCCGAAGCGCGAATTCGAGGCCCTCTACGGCGTCATGGAACAGGCCGCCGAGTACTATCGTCAGCAGCTGCGCCACAGCCCGCGGGCGGTGGACTACCTCAAGGGCCGGGGGCTCTCCGGCCAGGTGGCCGCCGACTACGGACTGGGTTACGCCCCGGCGGGCTGGGACGGCCTGCTGCAGCAGCTGGGCAGCGGCGCCGCAGCGGCCATGCACCAGGCCGGCCTGCTGATCCAGAAGGACAGCGGTGGCTACTACGACCGCTTCCGCGACCGCGTGATGTTCCCCATCCGCGACCGGCGCGGCCGGGTGATCGCCTTCGGCGGCCGCATCCTCGACCAGGGCGAACCCAAGTACCTCAACTCGCCCGAGACCCCCATCTTCCACAAGGGGCGCGAACTCTACGGGCTCTACGAGGCACGCAAGGCCTCCTCGCGGCTCGAGCGCATCCTCGTGGTCGAGGGCTACATGGACGTGATCGCGCTGGCCCAGCACGGCATCACCAACGCCGTCGCCACCCTGGGCACCGCCACCACCGGCGAGCACCTGGAGACCCTGTACCGCGTGGTGCCGAGCGTCGTGTTCTGCTTCGACGGCGACCGTGCCGGCCGGCAGGCCGCCTGGCGGGCCCTGGAGCATGCCCTGCCGGTGCTGCGCGACGGGCTGGAGGCCTATTGCCTGTTCCTGCCCGAGGGCGAGGACCCGGACACCCTGGTGCGCCAGCTCGGCCGCGAGGGCTTCGAGAAGGCGGTGGACGGCGCCATGGGCCTGTCCGACTTCCTCATCCAGGGCCTGCGGGAGCGGCACAACGTGCTGAGCCACGAGGGGCGCGCCCACCTGGCCGACGATGCGCGCAAGCTCATCCGGGAACTCACCCCCGGCTTCTTGCGCGAACAACTGCTCACCGAGCTCGCGCGGCTGCTGAACCTCAGTCCGGAACGCCTGGAGCGCCACCTCGGCGACGCGGACGCGGCGCCCCTGCCCGAGGCCACGCCCCGCCCCCAGCGCGCCCCCGCGCGTCACCAGCTGCACATGACTCCGGTACGCCTGGCCATCGCCCTGCTGCTCATCCAGCCGGCGCTGGCCACCGCGCTCGAACCGGTGCCGGAGCTGGTCACCCCGGACATCCCGGGCAGCGAGCTGCTGGTGGAGCTGCTTGAAACCGCCCGCAGCAGCCCCCATCTCAGTACGGCGGCGATGATCGAACGCTTCCGCGAGCGGCAGGAATACCCACATCTACTAAAATTGCTGGAGTGGGAACCGGCCGCGAGCGACGACGACACCCTCCGCCGGATGTTCCTGGACGCCATCACGCGCCTGGTCTCGAAACGTGCCGAACTGCGCACCGAGCACCTGCTGCACAAGTCCCGCGTCCAGGGGCTGGATCCCGAGGAAAAGGCCGAACTCAACGCCCTGCTGAGCCGCCGGGCGACCCGCTGAACCGGCGGATCCGGCCTCCCGGACAGGACGTCCCGGGGCACGCCCCCTCGTAGAACCCGCCGATTTGTGATATAAAGTCGGGTTCACTTTTGCCATTCAACACCAGATTTCACAGGCACCTACGCGAATGGACCAGGCACAAGAGCAGCAGTCACGCCTCAAAGAATTGATCGCCAAGGGCAAGGAACAGGGCTACCTGACCTATGCCGAGGTCAACGATCACCTCCCGGACACCATCGTCGATCCGGAGCAGATCGAGGACATCGTTGGCATGATCAACGACATGGGCATCACCGTGCACGAGCAGGCGCCGGACTCGGACAGCCTGCTGCTGTCCGACAGCTCGGTGAACGCCGACGAGGACGCCGCCGAGGAGGCCGCCGCCGCACTGGCCTCGGTGGACAGCGACTTCGGTCGCACCACCGACCCGGTGCGCATGTACATGCGCGAGATGGGCACGGTGGAACTCCTCACACGCGAGGGCGAGATCAAGATCGCCAAGCGCATCGAGGACGGTCTGAGCCAGGTGCTGTTCGCGCTCGCCCACTACCCGAGCTCCATCGCCCGCCTGCTGGCCGAGTGGGAGAAGGTCGACGCGGGCGAACAGAAGCTCACCGACCTGCTCACCGGCTTCATCGACCCCAACGCCGACGACGAGATCCCGCAGCCGGCTGCCGCCAACGACGACAACGGCGCCGCCGCCAGCTCCGACAGCAGCGATGACGACTCGGACAGCGACTCCGACGACGATGACGACGACTCCTCCGAGGAGCCGGAAGACACCGGCCCCGATCCGGAAGAGGCGCGCGCCCGCTTCACCCAGCTGCGCGCCCTCTACGACGAGGCGGTGATCGCCGGCCAGAAGGGCCATCACGTCAAGTACCGCAAGCAGCGCGAGGAGCTCGCCTCGCTGTTCATGCAGATCAAGCTGGTACCGCGCCTGGTCGACGAGCTCACCAACGAGCTGCGCGACATGATCGAGCGCATCCGCACCCACGAGCGCCACGTGATGGAGCTGTGCGTGAACCAGGCGCACATGCCGCGCAAGACCTTCATCGACACCTTCCCCGAGAACGAGACCAACCTGAAGTGGCTGGACTCGCACCTCAAGGGAAAGCACAAGTACATCGATGCCCTCAAGGAACTGAAGGACGAGATCCTGCGCACGCAGAAGAAGCTGGTCACGATCGAACAGGAGTCGCAGCTCAGCATCTCCGAGATCAAGGACATCAACCGCCGCATGTCCATCGGCGAGGCCAAGGCCCGCCGTGCCAAGAAGGAGATGGTGGAGGCCAACCTGCGCCTGGTGATCTCCATCGCCAAGAAATACACCAACCGCGGCCTGCAGTTCCTGGATCTCATCCAGGAGGGCAACATCGGCCTGATGAAGGCGGTGGACAAGTTCGAATACCGTCGCGGCTACAAGTTCTCGACCTACGCCACCTGGTGGATCCGCCAGGCCATCACCCGCTCCATCGCGGACCAGGCCCGCACCATCCGCATTCCGGTGCACATGATCGAGACCATCAACAAGCTCAACCGCATCTCCCGCCAGATGCTGCAGGAGATGGGCCGCGAGGCCACCCCGGAAGAGCTGGCCGAACGCATGGAGATGCCGGAGGACAAGGTGCGCAAGGTGCTCAAGATCGCCAAGGAGCCGATCTCCATGGAGACGCCCATCGGCGACGACGAGGATTCGCACCTGGGGGATTTCATCGAGGACGCGAACGTGATGTCCCCGGTGGACTCGGCCACCTCCGAGAGCCTCTCCGAGGCCACCCGCGAGGTACTCGCCTCCCTCACGCCGCGCGAGGCCAAGGTGCTGCGCATGCGCTTCGGTATCGACATGAATACCGACCACACGCTGGAAGAGGTCGGCAAGCAGTTCGACGTCACCCGCGAACGCATCCGCCAGATCGAAGCCAAGGCCCTGCGCAAGCTGCGCCACCCGACGCGCTCCGAGCTGCTGCGCAGCTTCCTCGACCTCGAGTAAGCCCCGTCCGCTAGGGGATCGAAGGCTGGCCTTCGATCCCCTGCGCCTATATGCTTGGCCACTTTCGGGCCTGTAGCTCAGTCGGTTAGAGCAGGGGACTCATAATCCCTTGGTCCTCGGTTCGAGTCCGAGCGGGCCCACCACTCCCTTCCCGGCCCGCCATCCGACGGGCACAAAAAAGGCGCCACAGGCGCCTTTTTTGTGCCATGAACGCAGGCGGATCAGGCCATCTTGATCTCTTCCAGCAGCATGGTCTTGCCCTTCATCGCCTTGGGCTTGGGGAGGCCCATGAGCTGCAGCACGGTGGGGGCGATGCAGGACAGCCCGCCGCCGGTGGCCAACCGCCAGGTCGACTGGTCGATGACCATCAGTGGTACCGGATAGACGGTGTGCTGGGTATGCGGCTCGCCGGTGATCGGATCGACGTACTCGTCGCAGTTGCCGTGATCGGCGGTGAGGACGACCGAATACTCGCATTCCACCGCCTTGTCGAGCACACGGCCGACCTCGCGGTCCAGGGCCTCCACGGCCTGCACCACGGCCTCGGGCACGGCGGTATGACCCACCATGTCGCCGTTGGCGAAATTGACGATGATGAAGGCGTACTTGCGCTCCTCCATGGCCTTGATGACCTCATCGGCCACCTGGGCGGCGCTCATCTCCGGCTGCTGGTCATAGGTATCCACGGACGGCGACGGCACCATCACCCGGTCCTCGCCGGCGAACGGCTCCTCGCGCCCCCCGTTGAGGAAGAAGGTGACGTGGGCATATTTCTCGGTCTCGGCGCAGTGGAACTGCTTGTAGCCGGCCAGGCTCACGACCTCGGCCAGGGTGGTGGCCGGCCGCTCGGGCGGGAAGCCGATGGGCGAGAGCAGCTTGGGATCGTATTCGGTGAGACAGGTGACGGTAATCGGCTGGTAATCGCCGCGATTGAAGCCGTCGAAGGCCTCCAGCGCCAGCGCCTCTGCCAGCTGGCGCGGGCGGTCGTTGCGGAAGTTGAAGAACACCAGCGAGTCGCCCGGCTGCACCGTCTCGGCATGCGGCAGGATCAGCGGCTTGATGAACTCGTCGGTCTGCCCCTCCTCATAGGCGGCCAGGATGCCGGCCTCGGCAGAGGGCACGGACTTGCCCTCGCCGTTGACGATGGCGTCCCAGGCCAGCTTGGTGCGGTCCCAGCGGTTGTCGCGGTCCATGGCCCAGTAGCGGCCGCAGATGGTCGCGATCGAGCCGCCGGCCTTGTCCAGCCGCTTCATGAGCTCGGGGAGGAAGCTGGTGGCCGACTTGGGTGCCGTGTCGCGGCCATCGGTGATCATGTGCACCACCGGCTTCACGCCGGCCTTGCGACACATCTTGATCAGTGCCAGCAGGTGCTTGATGTGGCTGTGCACCCCGCCGTTGGAGACCAGCCCGAGCAGGTGCAGGGGGCGCTCGGCCGCCTTGGCCGCCTGCACCGCGGCGAGCAGGGCACTGTTCTCGGCGAAGCTGCCGTCGGAGATGGCGTCGTCGATACGCACCAGGTCCTGCCGCACCACCGAGCCACAGCCGATGGTGAGGTGCCCGACCTCCGAGTTGCCCATCTGCCCCACCGGCAGACCCACGGCGCGGCCGGAGGCCTCGATGCAGGTATGCGGGTAACGGGAGAAATACTCGTCCAGCCGCGGCGTGGTCGCCTCGTGGACGGCATTGTTCACCTTGGATGGATTGACGCCGACCCCATCCATGATGATGAGGATCGTCGGGCGTCGGGGCGCTGGGCGTTCGTCGGCCATGGGCGTTTTCGCACTCCTGGGAAGCGTGGATTACTCGCGGGAAAGGGGAATTCTAGCAAGTTCGGCCCATCAAGTCGCGACGGGGCCGGCAATTCAGGGCTTGCCGTCGTCCTCCGGCGGCCGGATCTGGCGCTCGCGCAGCGCCTCTTCGGCCTCGGCACGCTCGATGGCATCGAGCTCGGCATCCATCTCCTCGTCGCTGAGCGGCCGGTACTCATCCTCGTCCGCCGCGTCTTCCGCCGCCTGCTTCTTCAGGAAGACGCGCGAGACGATCAGGCCGATCTCGAACAGCAACCACATGGGGACTGCCAGCATCACCTGGGAGATGACGTCCGGGGGCGTCATGAACATGCCGATGATGAAGGCCCCGACCACCACATAGGGGCGCTTGGCGGCGAGCCCGTCGGGCGTGGCGATGCCGCTGGCGACCAGCAGCACGGTGGCCACCGGCACCTCGAAGGCGATACCGAAGGCGAAATACAGCATCAGCGAGAAGTCGTAATAGGCGGCGATGTCCGGCATCACCGCCACGCCCGCGGGGGCGAAGCTGATGAGAAAGCGCATCACCATCGGCACCACCACGAGGTAGGCAAAGGCCACCCCGAGGTAGAAGAGGAGTACGCTGGACACCAGCAGGGGCGCGGCCAGCCGCTTCTCGTGGCGATAGAGGCCAGGGGCGACGAAGCCCCAGATCTGGTACAGCAGGTACGGCAGGGTCACCACCACGACCAGCAGCAGCAGCAGCTTGAGCTGCACCATGATGAGATCCATGGGCTTGGTGCTGATCTGCTGCACCTCGGTGGGCAGCTTGTCCTCCTCGCCGAGGCTGGGCGCGATATCGACGATGGGAGCGTTCAGCGGGGCGGAGAACCAGGTGAAGATCTCCTGGGAGAAGGGCAGCAACACCAGCAGGCCCACCACCAGCACCAGCACGATGCGTAGCAGGCGGTCGCGCAGCTCGAACAGATGGGCGAGAAACCCCTGCTCCTGCGTCTCCTCCTGGGCGTCCGGGTTATTGCGGCTTTCGCTCATGCGAACTCGCGTCGTCGGCGGGGGCATCTGCGGGCTTCTCGATGCGCGGGGCGGTCTCGTTCGCCGGTTCCCTGGCCGGGGACTCGTCGGCGATGGCGCGCACCAGGTAACCGGTGTCGTCCACCTCCTGCTTCACCTGCTCGCGCGTCTCGTCCATCATGCGCTTGAGGCGGTTGAGCTCCTCTTCCTGCTCACCCAGCATGCGCTTGAATTCGTCGGCCTGGAACTCGCGTTCGATGTCCGAGCGCATGCTCTGCACGTAGGAGCGGGCACGGCCCACCCAGTAGCCGGCCTTGCGCGCAAGGCCGGGCAGGCGCTCGGGCCCGACAACGAGCAGCGCCACCACCATGATGAGCAGGAATTCCGTGATCCCGGCGTCGAACATCGCGTCCGTCCCGATCAGTCCCGCCGCGGCTCAGCGGCCGCGCGACGGACCGAAGGCCCTCAGGCCTTGTCCTTGTCTTCTTTCTTGACCTCGGCGTCGATCACCCGGCCCTGCTTGTCCTGGTCCTCGACCTTGGCCTTCGCGGTGTCGTCCTCGCCGTCCTTCACGGACTTCTTGAAGCTCTTGATCGCCCCACCGAGATCGCTGCCGATGTTGCGCAGGCGCTTGGTGCCGAACAACAGCAGCACGATGGCCAGGATGAGCAGCAGCGACCAGGGACTGATTCCACCAAAACCCATAACAGTAATCTCCTAAGAAAATGCGTCACACAGCGCGGATGACGATATGGCGCGCCTGTCTATTCCCCGCGCTGCGCCTTTTCCTCCAGGCCGGAGAGGCCGAAGCGCCGGTCCAGCTCGGCCAGCACCTCGCGCGGCCCGAGGCCCTGCTGGGCCAGCAGCACCAGGGTATGAAACCACAGATCCGCGACCTCATAAACGATCTTGTCGGGCTGCCCGTCCTTGGCGGCCATGACCGTCTCGGTGGCCTCCTCGCCGACCTTCTTGAGGATGGCGTCCAGCCCCTTGGCGTAGAGCCTTGCCACGTAGGAGCTGTCGGGATCGGCCTGCTTGCGGTCTTCGAGCACCGCGGCCAGGCGCTCGAGGATCTGCGTCTCGTTCATCCGTAGATCTCTTTCGGGTCCTTGAGCACGGGCTCGACCTCGACCCAGCGCCCGTCCTCGAGGCGGTGATAAAAACAGTTGTGCCTGCCTGTATGACAGGCGATACCGCCCAGCTGTTCAACCTCGAGCAGGATGACATCGCGGTCGCAGTCCAGGCGGATCTCGTGGACCTTCTGCACGTGACCGGAGGATTCGCCCTTGTGCCAGAGGCGCCCGCGGGAGCGCGACCAGTACACGGCCTCGCCCAGCTCGGCGGTGCGGGCCAGGGCCTCGCGATTCATCCAGGCGAACATCAGCACCTTGCCGGTGGCGGCCTCCTGGGCAATGACCGGCACCAGGCCGTCGGCGGTCCAGGTGATTTGATCGAGCCAGCTGTCGGACATGCTTGATACGCGATAGATAAGGGGTCGGACGGGTCAGTCTAGCACAGCCCACTGGGCCTAGCAGGCCGTTGAAAAACGGCCTGCTAAGGCAAGCCACGGATAGCTTGCGCGAACATCAATCACGCCAAGTGATTGATGTTCGGAGGCCGTCGCGAATTCACTTCGCGACGTGCCGAGTTGAAAAAAGGCAGGAAAGCCCTTTTTCAATATCCTGCTAGAGACGCACCTCGACGCCACGCTCGGCCATGAGCTGCTTGGCCTCGCTGATGCTGTATTCGCCGAAGTGGAAGATGCTGGCGGCCAGCACGGCGTCGGCACCGCCCCGGGTGACGCCCTCGGCCAGGTGCTCGAGGTTGCCCACCCCGCCGGAGGCGATCACCGGTACCGGCACGGCATCGGCCACGGCCCGGGTGAGGGCGAGGTCGAAGCCCTGCCGGGTGCCGTCGCGGTCCATGCTGGTGAGCAGGATCTCTCCGGCGCCATAGTCGGCCATCTTCTTCGCCCATTCGACGGCATCGATGCCGGTGGGCTTGCGCCCGCCGTGGGTGAAGATCTCCCAGCGCGGCGGGGCCTCGCTCACCTGCTTGGCGTCGATGGCCACGACGATGCACTGCGAGCCGAACTTCTCGGCCGCCTCGCGCACGAACTCGGGGTTGAAGACGGCCGCCGTGTTGATCGCGACCTTGTCGGCCCCGGCGTTGAGCAGGCGACGGATGTCCTCGATGCGGCGGATCCCGCCCCCCACGGTCAGCGGGATGAAGACCTGGGCGGCCACCTCCTCCACGACGTGCAGCATGGTCTCGCGCTCGTCGGAGCTGGCGGTGATATCGAGGAAGGTGAGCTCGTCCGCCCCCTCGGCATCGTAGCGCCGGGCGATCTCCACCGGGTCACCGGCGTCGCGGATCTCGACGAAGTTGACGCCCTTGACCACGCGGCCGTTGTCGACGTCCAGGCAGGGGATGATGCGCTTGGCCAGGCTCATGCGCAGGTCAGCCGCCGGCGGCGTCGTAACGGTCGGCCAGGGCCTGGGCCTCGGCCAGATCGAGGGTGCCCTCGTAGAGGGCGCGACCCAGGATCGCGCCCTGGATGCCCTCTTCGCCGGTCTCGCACAGGGCCTTGATGTCATCGATATTGGTGACCCCGCCGGAGGCGATCACCGGGATGTGGATGGCCTCGGCCAGGCGGCGTGTGGCCTCGACGTTGACGCCCTGCATCATGCCGTCGCGCGAGATGTCGGTGTAGACGATGGCGGCCACGCCGTCGCTCTCGAAGTGCTGCGCCAGGTCGATGACGTCGTGGTGGGAGAGCTTGGACCAGCCGTCGATGGCCACCTTGCCGTCCTTCGCGTCCAGCCCGACGATGATGTGGCCGGGGAATTCCAGGCAGAGGTCGTTGACGAAGTGCGGGGCGCTCACCGCCTTGGTGCCGATGATGGTGTACTGCACCCCGGCGTCCAGGTAGGCCTGCACCGTGTCCTCGTCCCGGATGCCGCCGCCGACCTGGATCGGGATGTCCGGGTGGGCGCGGGCGATGGCCTCGATCACGCCCATGTTCATGGGCTTGCCGGCAAAGGCCCCGTCGAGGTCGACCAGGTGCAGACGGCGCGCCCCCTGGTCGACCCACTGCGTGGCGATGGCCACCGGGTCGTCCGAGAACACGGTGGAGTCTTCCATGCGCCCCTGACGCAGGCGCACGCACTTGCCTTCTTTGAGATCGATGGCCGGTATCAGCAGCATCGTTCCGTCCCCTGTTGATGACGTTGGTTAGGCCCGCCCGTCCCAGGCGGCGAAATTGGCCAGCAGACGCAGGCCGGCCTCGGCGCTTTTCTCGGGATGGCACTGGATGGCGAATACGTTAGCGCGGGCGATGGCCGAGGTAAAACGCAGGCCGTACTCGGTGGTGCCGGCGACCAGGTCGCGGTCCTCGGGCTCCAGGTAATAGCTGTGCACGAAGTAGAAACGGCTGTCCTGCGCGATGCCGGCCCACAGCGGGTGTGCCCGCTCCTGGTGCACCTGGTTCCAGCCCATGTGCGGGATCTTCAGGCGCTCGCCGCTGTGCGGATCGCGCAGGCCGGTGCCGAAGTACCGCACCCGTCCCGGAAACAGGCCGAGGCAGTCGGTACCGGCATTTTCCTCGGAGAAGTCCACCAGCACCTGCATGCCCATGCAGATGCCGAGGAAGGGCCGGGTGGCGGCCGCTTCGCGCACCGCCTCGCGCAGCCCGTGTTCCCCCAGGGCCAGCATGCAGTCGCGCGCCGCCCCCTGGCCCGGAAAGACCACGCGGTCGGCGGCCAGCACCTCGGCCGCATCGGAGGTAACCAGCACGCGCGTGCCGGCCGGGGCCACGTGTTCGCAGGCCTTGGCCACGGAACGCAGGTTGCCCATGCCGTAATCGATGACTGCCAGTGTCGTCATGTTCGAAGAGACCGTGAGGACGGTGCCGGGGCGTGACGCTAGCCGGCCGGACACCGCCGGGTGGATTTCATCGCTTACAGCATGCCCTTGGTCGAGGGCGTGATGCCCTGCATGCGCGGATCCGGCTCCACGGCCATGCGCAGGGCGCGGCCAAAGGCCTTGAAGATGGTCTCGGCGATGTGGTGGGCGTTGCGACCCCGGATCGAGTCGATATGCACCGTCGCCCGGGCGTGATTGACGAAGCCCTGGAAGAACTCGCTGATGAGGTCCACGTCGAAATCGCCGATGCGCGCACGCGGGTAGTCGACATGGTAATCGAGCCCGGGACGCCCGGAAAAATCGATCACCACGCGCGACAGCGCCTCGTCCAGCGGCACGTAGGCATGGCCGTAGCGACGAATGCCCTTCTTGTCGCCCAGCGCCTTGGCGAAGGCCTCGCCCAGCGTAATGCCGACGTCCTCCACCGTGTGGTGCGCGTCGATGTGCAGGTCGCCCTCGGCCTTCAGGTCGATATCGATCAGACCATGGCGAGCCACCTGGTCGAGCATGTGCTCGAAGAACGGGATGCCGGTGGCAAAGGAGGCCTTGCCGGTGCCGTCGAGGTTGACGGTGGTGGTGATCTTCGTTTCCAGGGTGTCGCGGGAAACGGACGCGTTGCGTTCAGCCATGGGTCCTGCGGATTCGGGCATTGAAATAGGGTCGAAAATGATACCACAGATGTGGCCACGGCAATCAGCAACCAGCGGCCCGGATGCCCGGCTGTTGATAAGGATCAGCCAATCTAGCCATAATGCCCTCATACATCGCGATCGCGGGAACTGCGGCATGTCGGACAAGGCATCTAGAAATATCGTCAGCATCGCCGGCCTCAAGCAGGCCTGCAAGCACTGCAGCCTGCACGACCTGTGCCTGCCGATGGGCGTGGCCGACGCCGACCTGGACGCCCTGGAGTCCATGCTCAAGCCCCGCCGCCCCGTGCAGCGCAACGAACACCTGTATCGCGCCGGCGACCGCCTGACCTCCATCTACGCCGTGCGCTCGGGTTCGGTGAAGACCTACACCCTGACCAACGATGGTCGCGAGCAGATCACCGGCTTCCACCTGCCGGGCGAGCTGATCGGGCTGGACGCGATCAACGACAACTCCCACCCCTGCTCGGCGCGCGCGCTGGAGACCGCCAGTGTCTGCGAGATGCCCTTCGACCAGCTCGAGACGCTGGCGATGCGCATCCCGGGCCTGCAGCACCAGCTGTTCCGCATCATGAGCCGCGAACTCAAGAGCGACGAGCAGTTCATGACCCTGCTCGGCAAGAAGAACGCCGACGAACGCCTCGCCTCCTTCCTGGTCGGTCTGTCCAACCGCTTCAAGGAGCGCGGCTACTCCCCCACCGAGTTCAACCTGAGCATGTCCCGCAACGACATCGCCAACTACCTGGGGCTCGCAGTGGAGACCGTCTCGCGCCTGTTCTCGCGCCTGCAGGCCGACGGCATCATGACCGTGGACCGCAAGCTGATCCACATCACCGACCTCTCCCGCCTCAACCAGCTCGCCGGCACCAGCTGCGAGCGACCGATGAACCGCACCGGCTGAGCCGACGAACCCGGACCGTCACTAGAGCAGATTCCGCGGCGGGAAGCCCTGCGCGGCAGGCAACCGCTCGGCGCGCGTCACCGCCTCGCCCAGCATCCGATCCGTGGCCACCGGTCCGAACAACTCGCAGGCACGCACGTAGAGACGGTGCAGCAGCTCCCGCCAGGTCGCGGGGGCGGCATCCACGGCCAGTTCGCCGGCCTGCTGCATGAGCCAGCGATTCACCGCCTGCGCCTCGCGTGGCGGCAGATGCAGCTCGCCCAGCCGGTCCATCACGTCCACGCGCACCTTGAGGGCCCGCTCTGCATCGATGGCCTCCAGGGCGTCCAGCAGCCCTCCGGCAACGACCACGAAGACCGCCCCCGCCGAGGACCGGGCCGCCGCAGAGGCCACCTCCGTCGCCCGCGACGACGGCTCGGACGCAGCGGGGGCGACCCGTTCGCCCGGGTCCGGCAGCAGCTGCGCCTCATCGGCCGTCAGCGCCCGCATCAGGCTGCGATACACCTCGCCGTGTCGCGCCTCCAGCCCGGTCTGCGCACAGACCGCGGAGACGAAGCCATGCAGGACGTAGACCGGCCCGTCCGCATAGCGGACCGACCACAGCAACAGGGCATCCTGCAGCTGGGCCTCGCCAAGAAAGGGCTTCAATCCGGTATAGACGGCACGGCGGCGACGCACACGCTCGGCACTGGCACCCTTGTCGACGGCCATGACCTACTCCTTGCCCGCGTGCAGGATCTCGCGCTGGAACTCGGGATACCCCACCTCGTGATGCTCGCTGAAATCGAGCCCGCGCTGTTCATCCAGGGTGCTCGCCCGCAGGCCGATCACCCGGTTGATGACCAGGTACATGACCAGTGCCAGCGGAAAGGCCCAGAGAAAGCCGGCCACCACGCCCAGCGCCTGGATGGCGATCTGCACCGGATTGAACAGGTCGCCGGCCACGAACATGCCGGCGGCCAGCGTACCCCAGACACCGGCGAACCCGTGCACCGGGACGGCACCGACGACATCGTCCAGCCCGAAGGCCTCGAGCAGATCGGTGCCCAGCACGACCACGAACCCCGCCACCAGACCCGTGAGCACGGCGAACAACGGCTCCATCACGGCGCAACCGGCGGTGATGGCCACCAACCCGCCGATGGCGCCGTTGACGTTCTGCGTGAGCAGGATGGGGCGACGCAGGATCAGCAGCGTCAGCAACACGCCCACCGCCCCCGCGGCCGCAGCGAGGTGGGTATTCAGCGCGATCAGGCCGATACTGGTATCGGCCGCCGTGGTGCTGCCGGCATTGAAGCCGAACCAGCCGAGCCAGAGGATGAAGCCGCCCAGCGCCACCTGGGTCAGGTTGTGCCCGGGCAGTGCGCGGGACTCCCCCTGCTCGCCGAATCGCCCCAGGCGTGGACCGAGCACGATGATCCCCGCCAGCGCCACCCAGGCCCCCACGGAATGCACCACCGTGGAGCCGGCGAAATCGATGAAGCCGAGCTGCGCCAGCCAGCCCTCGCCGTCGTAGAGACTGCCCCAGACCCAGCTGCCGAACACCGGGTAGATGAACGCGCAGATCATCACGGCACCGGCCAGGTAGGCCTGGTAACGGGTGCGCTCGGCCATGGCACCGCTGGCGATGGTGACGGCCGTGGCGGCGAACATGGTCTGGAAGAACAGCAGGCTGTAGTCCAGGTGTTCGCCGTTACCGAGCAGGAAATGGCTCTGGCCGAACAGGCCGGTGGGATTGATGCCGAACATCAGGCCATACCCCACCAGCCAGAAGGCGAGGCTGCCCAGGCAGACGTCCATGAAGTTCTTCATCACCACATTGACGGCATTCTTGGCACGGGACATGCCGCTTTCGAGCAGGGCAAACCCGGCCTGCATGAAGAACACCAGGGCCCCGGCGGTGACCACCCAGAGGGTATCGATGGCCGGCTTGAGGTCCGCCTCGGCGGACCAGGCAGCGGATGGCAGGAGAGACAGCAGGCAGAGCAGCGACGTCAGTCGGCGTGGGGTCATGGCGATTCCGTTCCCTAGTCATTGTCATGTGACAAGGGAATTGCAAGCGGCATGCCAGCGCCCGCCCGCAGTGCAAATGGCGCCCCGGAATCACCCATCGGAAAGATATCAGGTCCGGCGCTGCACCAGCCGGCTGCAGCAGACCGACCGGCACGCCCGGTCGCAGTGCATCCCTGCCCGCCGCTCTCAGGCCGGCGGCACCTGCAGCCAGAAGGTGACCGGCCCGTTGTTCACCAGCCCGACCCGCATGTCGGCACCGAAGCGGCCGGCGGCCACCGGGGCATGCCGGGCGCAGGCCTGGTCGAGCAGGTAACCGAACAGGCGTTCGCCCTCGGCAGGCTCGGCGGCCGGCGTAAAACTCGGGCGCATCCCCTTGCGGGTATCGGCCGCGAGCGTGAACTGCGGCACCAGCAGGAGCCCGCCGCCGGTGTCCGCGAGCGAGTGGTTCATGCGTCCCGTCGCATCCTCGAAGACGCGGTAGCCGAGCAGCCGCGCCAGCAGGCGATCGGCCTGGGCCTCGGTGTCACCCCGCTCCACCCCGACCAGCACCAGCAGGCCGGCGTCGATGGCACCCACCACCTCCCCCGCGACCGTGACGCTGGCCGAATCCACGCGCTGCAGCAGGCCGATCATGCCGGCGGCAACGCGGCCCGCACGCCCAACCGGTCGGCGATATCGACCGTGGCCCCGACCAGGGCCCGGGTGATGCCGGGCTCGCCGGCGGCATGCCCGGCATCATCGATGATGCGCAGCGCGGCCTCCGGCCAGGCACGATGCAGGGCCCAGGCCTGGTCGACGGGACAGATCACGTCGTAGCGCCCGTGCACGATCACGCCCGGGATACCTGACAGGCGATGCGCATCCCGCAGCAACTGATCGGGCTCGAGGAAGGCGTGATTGACGAAGTAGTGGCACTCGATGCGCGCAAGGCTCAGGGCCACGTAGGGGTCGTCGAAGTGGGCCACCACCGAGGGGCTCTCGACCAGCGTGGCGGTGCGCCCCTCCCACAACGACCAGGCCTTGGCCGCGGCCATGCGGGCCACCTCGTCCTCGCCGGTGAGGCGCCGATGGTAGGCATGCAGGAGGTCGTCCCGCTCGGCCGGCGGGATGGGTTCGAGATAGGCCTCCCACAGATCGGGGAAGAGCCGGCTGGTACCGGCCTGGTAGAACCAGTGGATGTCCTCGTCACGGCAGAGGAAGATGCCGCGCAGGATCAGCCCCAGCACCCGTTCCGGATGGGTCTCGGCATAGGCCAGTCCCAGCGTCGAGCCCCAGGAACCGCCGAACACCACCCAGCGCTCGATGCCCAGGTGCTCGCGGATGGCCTCGATGTCGCGCACGAGGTCCCAGGTGGTGTTGTGCGCCAGCGCGGCATGCGGGGTGGAACGCCCGCAGCCACGCTGGTCGAACAGCACGATACGATAGGCCTCGGGATCGAAGAAGCGCCGGTGATACGGCTCGCAGCCGCTGCCCGGCCCGCCGTGCAGAAACAGCACGGGCAACCCGTCCGGGTTGCCGCATTCCTCGAGATAGAGCTGGTGGCCGTGGTCCACGGCCAGCTGCGTGCTGTAATGGGGCCGTATCTCCGGGTAGAGCGTCATGCCTGTCTGCCTGTGGTTTGCCAGGCACTAATCATGCACGGGCGCGCCCCTGAAACCAATCGCCGCCGCGATGCCGCCCAGCAGCAGTCCCAGCAGGATGAGGATCGGGCCGATACCCGTATCCAGCACCACGCCGGCCCAGCCGATGTTGAACACCATGAGATACAGCGCACCCGAGTGCAGCAGCGTGCCCACGATGAAGACCCAGCTGATCAGCTGCTTGAACCAGACCGGCACGGCCAGGAACACCAGCACCACACCCACGGCAATGTTGAGCAGGGCCTCCAGGTTGCCATGGGCATGGGGACCGCTCTTGATGGCGTCGATGGGCGCGCGGGCATTGAGGCCGGTATTCAGGGCGAGAATGGCCTCGGCATTGGCGCGGGCGATCGCGTCCGCACTCAGCGTCTCCAGCGTGGTCTCGTCCATGAATCCGCCATCCACCCGCAGCCGCAGCTCCGACATCGCGACATTGCGCACCGCCTGCGCCTCGCCCACGGCGTCGAACTGGCTGACCATATAGGGCCCGAGGGCAGCGGTGAGGACCAGAAACAGAAAACCGAACACGACGTTCTTGCGACCGATCATGGCTTGCCTCCTTTGTCTTCCTGCGACATGTAGGAATATTCCTACAAACCCTGTCTACCATCCCCGACTGGTGAGGGTAGACCCTGCATGAGAGTATGGCAGCCACTCAGGGAGGAGTACCGGTCAGGGAGACCACCGGGCGGGCCAGGAGGGTAACACCGTCGGGGGTGGCACGACGCCACGAGGGACCAAAGGAAACTCGCTTCAATCACCTATGCCAGGATGGCCTCACCCCGACCAACGGACGGTCGGGGTTCTTCTTTTTGGGGCCCTGGAAAACAAGGGCCCTCCCGGACAAGCCGCCCGTCACTTGCACCCCGGGGGCCCCGGCCGTATCTTCCCCCGCATGATCACACCCGTCACCCCGCCCAAGTCCCTGCTGCGCCAGGTCGGCCGCGCCATCGGCGACTATGGCCTGATCCGCGACGGCGACCGCGTGCTGCTCGGCCTGTCCGGCGGCAAGGACTCGCTCTCGCTGCTGCACCTGCTGCTGCACTTTCAGCGCCGCGCGCCGATCCGCTTCGCGGTGGGGGCGGTGACGGTAGACCCCCAGTCCGACAGCTTCGACCCCTCGGTGCTCATCCCCTACATGGAGGCCCTGGGCGTGCCGTACTTCTACCGGCGCGAGCCCATCCTGGAGCTGGCCACCGAACACATGGACAACGACTCCTACTGCGCCTTCTGCGCCCGCATGAAGCGCGGCACCATGTACAACACGGCGCGCCGCGAGGGCTACAACGTGCTGGCCCTGGCCCAGCACCTGGACGACCTGGCCGAGAGCTTTCTCATGTCCGCCTTCCACGGCGGCCAGCTCAAGACCATGAAGGCCCATTACGTGGTCAACGACGGCGACCTGCGGGTGATCCGCCCGCTGATCTACGTGCGCGAACGCCAGACCGCCGACTTCGCCCGGGCGACCGACCTGCCGGTGGTGGCGGACAGCTGCCCGGCCTGTTTCGACATGCCCACCCAGCGCCAGCACATGAAGGAGCTGCTGGCCGGCGAGGAGCGCGGGAATCCGCGCCTGTTCAGGAGCCTGCTCACGGCCATGCGCCCGTTGATCGAGGAGGGGCTGCCCGAGCCGGCCCGGGAAACGCCACGGACCCGTCGGCGCAGCGCCTCCTGAAGCGGCAGGGGCGTCAGGGCGCCAGCGCCTTGCGGGCGCGCCGGAGAAAGACCTGCATCTCCTTCGCCGCCTGCTTGTCGCCCCGGCCCTCGGCCACCTCGATACCGCGCGTATAGACCTCCGCCGCCTCGGCCGGCTCACCCGCCTCCATCAGCGCCTTGCCGAGCAGCTTCCAGGCCGCGGAGTACTGCGGGTCCTGCGCCACGGCCTCGCGCAGGTGGGTCACGGCCGCCCGCGCCTCCCCCGCCTGCAGGTAGGCATTGCCCAGCGAAAAACGCAGCAGGGCGTTGTCCTGCCCGGACGCCAGCATCTGTTCAAAGTTCTCGATCATGCCCATGGTTCAGCTCTCATCTTCCGGGGCCTCACGTTCCGGGGTCTCACATGCCGGCCCCCCTGGCCTCATCGCCACCAGCCAGGCCTGGTCCCGCAGCCCCCCGGCGACATCGCCCACACATCCTTCCTCACGATAGGCCAGCACGCGCAGGCCCGCAAAAGCCCGCAGCAATTCACCGGGTTCCAGGCGATAGGCCGGATTGGCAGGCCCGCGCCCGGTGACCGCCTCGCGGGTCCAGGTCTGGTAGAAGAGCAGGCCGCCGGGACGCAGGGCGGCAGCGAGTGAGGGGAAGAGCGCGCGCTCCAGGAAATGGGCCACGACGATGACATCGAATGTCCCGGCCGGCGGCGGTTCGGCCACCACGTCGCGCACCCGCGACTGGATGGGCAGCCCCTGTGCACGCGCCAGGGCAGAGAGCCGGCCGATGGCCTCCGAGGAGCGGTCCCAGGCATGGGCCTGCAGACCACGCTGGGCCAGTAACCGGGCATTGGCACCCAGCCCGCAGGCCAGGTCCAGGGCCTCGCCTTGGGCCGGCAGGAGGTGCACATGGGCCGTCAGCACGTCTGCGGGGCGGGCGGGCGCGGGGTCGGCCTCGCGGTAACGGGCGTCCCAGCGGGCCTCCTCGTCGTCCATCAGCGCCGCCAGAAGGCCGGCGTGATCAGCACCAGCAGGGTGAAGATCTCCAGGCGGCCGAGCAGCATGGCAAGGCACAGCACCCACTTGGAAAAGTCGTTGATGTCGCGGTAGTGGGAACCCACGTCACCGAGCCCTGGGCCGAGGTTGTTGATGCTCGCGGCCACCGCCGAGAAGGCCGTCACCTGGTCCAGGCCCGAGGCCATGAGCAGCAGCATCATCACCGTGAACACGGCGATATAGGCCGAGAAAAAGCCCCACACCGCCTCGATGACCCGGTCGTCCATGGGCTTGCGCCCGACCTTGACCGTGAACTGGGCACTGGGATGCACCAGGCGCTTGAGTTCGCGCATGCCCTGCTTGAGGAGCAGCATGAAGCGGATCACCTTGAGCCCCCCGCCCGTGGAGGCGGCGCAGCCGCCGATGAAGCTCACGAACAGCAGCAGTACGGGCAGGAAACCCGGCCAGTAATGATAGGCGGCCGTGGTGAAGCCCGTGGTGGTGCCGATGGACACGGCCTGGAACACGCCGTGATGCACGGCACTGGCGGGATCACTGAAGGTGCCGGTGAAATAGAGATAACCCGAGGTGACCACCGCCACCGCGAACAGAATGGAGAAATAGACGCGGAATTCCGGGTCGCTGGCATAGGGCCTGAGGCTGACGCGCCGCCAGGCAAGAAAATGCAGGGCGAAGTTGGCGCCCGAGAGCACCATGAACACCACCGCGATCATCTCGATCAGCGGGCTGTTGAAATAGCCCATGCTCGCGTCGTGGGTGGAGAAGCCCCCGATGGCCACGGTGGAGAAGGCGTGGCTGATGGCGTCGAAGACCTCCATGCCGGCCAGCCAGTAGGCCGTGCCGCAGGCGATGGTGAGCCCGAGGTAGATGTACCACAGGGCCTTGGCCGTCTCGGTGATGCGCGGCGTGAGCTTGTTGTCCTTCACCGGCCCCGGCGTCTCGGCACGGAACAGCTGCATGCCCCCGACGCCCAGCATGGGCAGTACCGCCACGGCCAGCACGATGATCCCCATGCCGCCCATCCACTGCAGCTGCTGGCGGTAGAAGAGGATGGAATGCGGCAGCTCGTCCAGCCCCACGATCACCGTAGCACCGGTGGTGGTGAGGCCGGACATGGACTCGAACACGGCATCGGTGATGCTGACCGCCAGCTCCTCGGAGAGATACAACGGCAGGGCGCCGACCAGGCCCAGCACCAGCCAGAAGGAGACCACGACCAGGAACCCGTCGCGCAGGCGCAGCTCCTTTTTCAGGCGACGCACCGGCAGCCATAGCAACAGGCCGGCGCCGAGGATGATGAAAAAGCCGTCGAGAAAGGGCCAGATGCTGCCGTCGCGGTAGATCAGCTCCACCGCCACCGGCGGCAGCATGGAGAAGCTGAACACCATGAGCAGGAGACCGACGATGCGCTGGACGATGTTAAGCTGCACGCGCGGCCCTCAGAAGAAGGTGATGCCGACCTGGAACAGGCGCTCGACCTCGCCGATGCGCCGCTTGTCCACCAGGAACAGGATGACATGGTCTTCGGACTCGATGACCGTGTCGTGATGGGCCATCAGCACCTCCTCGCCGCGCACGATGGCGCCGATGGTGGTGCCCTGCGGCAGCTTGATCTCCTCGATGCGCTTGCCCACCACCTTCGAGTTGCCGGGGTCGCCGTGGGCCACGGCCTCGATGGCCTCGGCTGCACCACGCCGCAGCGAATGCACCGCCACCACATCGCCGCGGCGCACATGGGTCAGCAGGGCGCCGATGGTCACCTGCTGGGGCGAGATGGCGATGTCGATGGTGCCGCTCTCCACCAGGTCCACGTAACTCGGACGGTTGATCAGCGACATCACCTTGCGCGCCCCCAGGCGCTTGGCCAGCATGGCTGAGAGGATATTGGCCTCGTCGTCGTTGGTCAGGGCGCAGAACACGTCGGTATTCTCGATGTTCTCCTCCACCAGCAGCTCACCATCGGCGGCATCCGCGTGCAGCACGATGGTGCGGTCCAGGGTCTCCGAGAGCATGCGGGCACGGCGCCTGGCGCGCTCGATGAGCTTGACCTGGTAGTCCCGCTCCATGAGCTGGGCCAGGCGCCGGCCGATATTGCCGCCGCCGGCCAGCATGATGCGCTTGTATGGCTTGTCGAGCTTGCGCAGCTCACTGGTGACGGCACGGATATGCTTTTTCGCGGCGATGAAGAAGACCTCATCGTCCGGCTCGATCACGGTGGGCCCCTCGGGCAGGATGGGCCGGCCGCGCCGGAAGATCGCCGCCACCCGCGCCTCGATGCCGGGCATGTGCTCGGTCAGGGCACGCAGCTCGTTGCCCACCAGCTTGCCGCCGTAGTAGGCCTTCACCGCCACCAGCTGCACGCGCCCCTGGGCAAAGTCCAGCACCTGCAGCGCACCCGGGTGCTCGATCAGGCTCTGGATGTACTCGGTGACGAGCTCCTCGGGACTGATGAGCACGTCGATAGGCAGCGCATCCTGATGAAACAGCCGCTTGGCTGCGAGGTACTCGGGGGCACGCACGCGCGCGATCTTGGTCGGCGTGTGATAGAGCGTGTACGCCACCTGGCAGGCGATCATGTTGGTCTCATCGGAATTGGTCACGGCGATGAGCATGTCCGCGTCCTCGGCACCGGCCTGCGTCAGCACGCTGGGATGGGAGCCCTGCCCGACCACGGTACGCAGATCCAGCCGGTCCTGCAGGTCGCGCAGGATCTCGGGGCGGGTATCGACCACGGTGATGTCGTTGGCCTCGCTGGCCAGGCTGTAGGCCAGTGAACTGCCCACCTGCCCGGCACCGAGTATCAGTATCTTCATTTCTCGTTACCTGCCTGTTTCGGATCGATCCCCAGCGCGCGCATCTTACGATAAAGGTGCGTGCGTTCCATCCCCACGCGCTCGGCGAGCCGGCTCACGTTGCCGCCGACGCGGTCGAGCTGCTGCAGGAGATAATCACGCTCGAAGCGCTCGCGCGCCTCGCGCAGTGGCAGGTCGAGAAACGCATCTTCGACCGGCATCGATGCTGCCTCGGCCTCGCGCCGCTGCCCGAGGGCCGCCTCGACTTCATCCGCACCGATCTCCTCGCTGGTACCCAGAATCAGCAATCGTTGCACCAGGTTGCGCAGCTCGCGCACATTGCCCGGCCAGTCGTAGTGCACCAGGCGATTCTGTGCACGCAGGGAGAACCGTCGATAGGGCAGACCTTCCTGGCTGTTGAGCAGATCGACGTAGAAGTTCAGCAGTTCAGGCACATCCGCGGCATGCTCGCGCAGCGGCGGCACGACCAGCGGTACCACGTTGAGCCGGTAATAGAGGTCGTCGCGAAAACGCCCGGACCTGACCGCCTCGCGCAGATCGTGATCGGTGGAGGCGATGATCTGCGCGGTGAGTTCGACCCGCTCGTTGCCGCCCACCCGGGTGAAGGCCTCGCCTTCCAGGGCGTCCAGCAGGCGCCCCTGGGTCTGCAGATCCATGTCACCGACACCGCCGAGAAACAGCACGCCGCCGCCCGCCTGTTCCAGCAGGCCGTACTGGATGCGGTCGCCCTGCTGGCTGCCAAACAGTTCCTCGGCCGAGGTGTCGGGCGACAGCGAGGCCACCGTGACGGCGACGAAGGGCCGGTCGCGACGGGCACTGCGCGAGTGGAGATAACGCGCCACTGTCTCCTTGCCGGCACCCGGCTCGCCCGTGATGAGGACGCAGGTGGCATGCTGGGCGAGACGTCCGACCTGATCGCGCAGCTTGCGCATCACATCGCTCGCGCCGACCGGCTCGATGACGCGCCCCATCTCGCGCTTGAGTCCCTGGTTCTCGCGCGTCAGCTGCTCGGTGCGCAGGGCGCGGCTCACGGTGATCAGCAGCTTGGCCAGCGAGATGGGCTTCTCGATGAAGTCGTAGGCCCCCAGGCGGGTGGCCTCCACTGCGGTCTCCACGGTGGCATGGCCCGACATCATGATCACCGGACAGGGCAGGCCACCGCTCTCCCGCCACTCCTTGAGCAGGCTGACGCCATCCATGTCCGGCATCCAGATGTCGAGCAGGATGAGATCCGGCCGACGGTGCCGGCGCTCCTCGCGCGCGGCGGCGGCATTCTCCGCCACGGCCACTTCATAGCCCTCGTCCTCGAGGATCTCGCGCACGAGGTTACGGATATCCGGTTCATCGTCCACGACGAGGATGCGGTCTGCGGTCATGATTCCTTCTCTTCGTCCGGGACAGCGGTGATGCCGTTCACCAGTTCGTCGGCGACGCGCACCACCGGCAGGCGAATGACGATGCGTGCCCCGCCCTGCAGGCGGTTCTCCGCCCACACGATACCACCATGTTCCTCGACGATTTTCTTGACGATGGCCAGCCCCAGGCCGGTGCCCTTGATCTTGCCAGTGACGTAGGGCTCGAACAGGTTGTGCAGCATCTCCTGCGGCACGCCGGGGCCCGTGTCGGTGGTGGCGAACTCGACGAAGCGGCAACCGGTCTCCTCCATGCAGCGGGTGGAGAGCAGCAGCTCGCCACCGCCCTGCCCCTCCATGGCATCCAGTGCATTCTGCACCAGGTTGTTGAGCAGCTGTCGCAGGCGACCGACGTCCGCCTCGATATAGGGCATGCTGGTATCCAGGTCCAGTCGTAGGCGCACGCGTCGCCTGTTGGAGCGATAGAGGTCGGCAACCTCGCTGATCAGGCTGTTGAAGTCGAGCGTGGCCAGCTGCATGGCCGGTGCGCGGGCATAATCGCTGAAGGCGTTGACCATGGCCTTCATGGCCTCCACCTGCTGCACGATGGTGCGCGTGGAGCGGGCCAGCATGTCAGCATCCCTCTCCCCGAGCTGCGGCATGAGCTTGCGCTGCAGACGCTCGGCCGAGAGCTGTATGGGTGTGAGCGGGTTCTTGATCTCGTGGGCCAGGCGCCGGGCCACTTCACCCCAGGCCGCATCGCGCTGCGCCCGGATCAGCTCGGTCACGTCGTCGAAGACGATGACGTGACCGCCGCGCATGGCGTTCTGGTCGGAGAGCCGCACCCCGCGGCAGATCAGGGTGCGCGAGCCCGCCCCGCCGAACAGCAGCACCTGCTCCTCCCACTCGCTGGCATCGCCCAGCAGCATGGGGAGGATGCTCTCGTAGAAGCGCTCCATGCCCTTGAAGTGTCGTGCGATATCGGCCAGCGGCCGGCCGATGTGGTGCTCGAGTTCGAAACCGAAGATCTGGTCTGCCGCCGCGTTGTTCATGCGCAGCACCAGGTTGCGATCCAGTGTCAGCACGCCGGACGAGAGGTGGCGCAGCACGGCCTCGAGATAGGTGCGCTGGCGCTCGAGCTGCCCGCGGCTGCGGTCGGCCTCGTCCCGCGCCGAGGCCAGACGGGCGGTCATCTGGTTGAAGGAGCGCACCAGAAAACCCAGTTCGTCGCGGTTGCCCACCGGCAGCTTCTTGGAGAACTCGCCGGCCGCCACCGCCTTGGTCCCCTCGGCCAGCTCGCGGATGGGCGCCATCAGCCGACGCGAGGAATAAAAGGCCGTCCACACGGCGAACAGCACCGACAGCAGCAACACCAGCGAGAGGGTGATGGTGTAGCTCTGGATCAGCGGCTTGCGCACATAGGCCAGCTCCTTGTAGGCCTCGAAGGCACCGCTGACGCTGTCGGCCAGGCGGCCGATGCGCGGATCGACGCCGAACAGCGCCTGCAGCATGCGCTGTTCGGAAATGGGATCGGCGCGCGGCACCGGCACCACCACGCGTACCCGCAGGCCACCCTCGGCCAGCGGCTCCAGGCCCACGTAGTTCTGCCCCTGCTTGAGCATGAGCACGATCTCCTCGGCCGGGAACTGCGGCACCACCAGCGTGGTGTCGTCGCTGCTCACGGCGATGATGCGCGTCACCTCGCCGAACAGCGTTAGTTCGGAGGCCTCCACACGCTGCCGCTGCTCGCTGAGTGTGGCCGGCGCCATCGGGGGGGTGACATAGCGCAGCTCCCGGGCCAGCGCCTCCACCTGCTTGAGGTGGCGGCGCAGGCGGTAATCGAGCGAGGTGCGGCTGAGATCCAGGGCGTCATTGAGCGCCCCCTCCACACGCACGTCGAACCAGCTGTCGATACCGCGTTCGATGAACTTGACGGAAAAGTAGTAGACGATCGAAACGGGGGCCAGCGAGAGGACGATGAACATCACCACCAGGCGCAGGGTCAGCCGTGAGCCGGCCTCCCGCTGCATCACGCGACGCACCGTGTCGAAGAGGTTCACGCCGATCATCACCGTAAGCACCATCAGCACGATGGTGTTGATGAGCAGCAACCACACGTACAGCCGGCCGAAGCGCTCCGAGTTCTGGGCCGCGTCGCTCATCACGTAGAGCGAGATCAGCAGCAGGGCGAACAGCCCGAGCATGGGCAGTACGCCGGTCGCGAATCGCCTCAGGGCAGAGACCATTCGTACCACTCGCTGGCGGGACGCCAGTCTTCGGAGGCATAGGCGCGCACCCGCAGGGGCAGGGGCAGCTGGTCGATGTCCAGGCGGGCCCGCAGGCCGCCCCGGTAGTGTTCCCCGGGCAGCAGCAGGGACGTATCGATCAGCGGGAAGTCACGCAGGGCACCCAGGGCATAGAGGGCGGAGCCGAGGGAGGGATAGGTGGTCTGCACGCCGGTATTGAGGTTCTGCACGACGTAGAGCCGGCTCAGGGTGTAGTAGCCCAGGCGATAGCGCTGCACCAGCTCGGCCACGTCCTCGTTGACCCACCAGTCGCGCAGGCGCTGCACACGCAGCTCCATCTCGATGACCAGGTCCACCCCATTGTGCAGGGCGTCCCGCAGCACCGGATTCAGGCTGTAGCGCACGTCGGCGTCGATGCGGATGACGCCGTCGACGTTGCGTGGATAGACGGCATTGACGACGAACGGCGGGGCCTCCTGTGCCGCCAGGGCAAGGGGCGAACCGACCAGGCCCGCGAGCAGGCCCAGTCCGATCAGGGCCCTGCGCAGTCGCGGCCAGTTGTGGGACGTATGCGTCAAGTCTTTGTCAGGCCAGCGTAGTAGAAACCGTCCATCCCGGAGTCGCCGGTGAGGATCTGACGCCCCACCGATACCGCACGCCCCCAGGCGGCCTCTATCGGCAACTCCCGGGCGTCCACGTGGCGTGCGAGAAATGTCTCAAGCTGCCGGTTGTTTTCCTCCGGCAGCACCGAACATGTGGCGTACAACAGCATACCGCCCGGCGCGAGCAACGGCCAGAGCGCCTCCAGGATGCCGGCCTGACGTCGCACCAGCTCGTCGATGTCGCCCGGTCGGCGATGCAGCTTGATGTCCGGGTGGCGGCGAATCACGCCGGTCGCCGAGCAGGGCGCGTCCAGCAGGATGCGGTCGTAGGGCTGCCCGTCCCACCAGGCGGCGGGATTGGACGCGTCGCCCGCGATCAGCCGGGCCCGGGCGCCTGCCCGATCCAGGTTCTCCTGTACGCGCGCGAGCCGCTCGGCGTCGATGTCCATGGCATCCAGGCCGATGCCCGCCGTCTCGGCCAGGTGCGCGGTCTTGCCACCGGGCGCGGCACAGGCATCCAGCACGCGCTCGCCGGGACGGGGGGCCAGCAGGCTGCCGGCGAGCTGCGCGGCGGCATCCTGCACCGACACCGCACCTTCGGCAAAGCCGGGCAGCCGGGCGACATCGACCGGCGTGGCCAGGCTCACCGCACTGGTTACCAGGGGATGCGGTTCGGCCTCGATGCCGGCCTCAGCCAGGCGCGCCAGGTACGCGTCGCGGGAGCCCTGCGCGAGGTTGATGCGCAGGGTCATGGGCGGGCGTTGATTGCCGGCAGCCAGCAGCCCTTCCCAGGCATCCGGGTGGGCGGCGCGCAATCGCTCGAGCAGCCAGTGCGGATACGCGTAGCGCGACGCCGGCTCCCGGTCGACCAGCGTCTCCAGGGCCGCGCGCTCGCGCATCAGGCGTCGCAGCACCGCGTTGACCAGCCCGCCCGCCCAGCGCTTGCCCCGCCGCTTGACCAGCTCCACGTACTCGTTCACCACCGCATAGTCCGGCGTGTCGAGGTACAGCAGCTCGTAGGCACCCAGGCGCGCGGCGTGCAGCACGTCGCGGTCACGCGGCTTCAGCGGTCGCGTGATGAGCTCCCCCAGCAGGGCCTCGAGGCGTTGGTACCAGCGCAGGGCGCCATAACTCAGTTCCTGCGCCAGACCGCGATCGCGCGCCTCCGGGATCTGCGCCAGCAGCGGCGGCAAGGCGCGCGACAGCGATTCGCCACGCTCGGCCACCGCCAGCAGACAGTCCAGGGCCGCGGCGCGCGGCGTCACGAGGGCAGCACCTCGCCGGCCAGGGTACGGCCGTTGAGGAAGTCCCGTACCGCCAGGGGCCTTCCGCCCGGCAGCTGCAGGCGGGTGACGCGCAGCAGTCCTCGCCCGCAGGCGATATCGATGCCCTCGGGACCTTCGGCCACCACCCTGCCCGGGGGGCCCTCGCCGTCAATGGCCCGCGCCTCCCAGAGACGCAGGGGCTCGCCACCCCGCCGGGTCTGGGCCACGGGCCAGGGATTGAAGGCACAGACCCGGCGGGCGAGGACATCTGCCGGCTGCGTCCAGTCGATCTCCGCCTCCTCCTTGTGCAGCTTCTCGGCATAGGTGGCCTGCGCCGCATCCTGCGGCTCGGGCCGCAGGCGCCCGGCCAGCAGCCCCTCGATGGCCTCGAGCAGGGCCTCGGCGCCCACCGCCGCGAGTTCGTCGTGCAGCATCTGTGCGGTCTGTCCGGGGACGATGGGCACGGTGCGCTTGAGCAGCATGTCGCCGGTATCGAGCCCCGCATCCATCTGCATGATGGTGATACCGGTCTCGGCATCGCCGGCGAGGATGGCCCGCTGGATGGGGGCCGCACCACGCCAGCGCGGCAGCAGGGAGCCATGGATGTTGAGACAGCCCAGGCGCGGGATATCGAGCACCGCCTGCGGCAGGATCAGACCGTAGGCCGCCACCACCATCAGGTCCGGGGCATAGCCGGCGAGCCGGGCCTGCGCCTCTGCCTCACGCAGGCTGACCGGCTGCTCGACGGGGATGCCTGCTGCCTGCGCAACGGTCTTGACCGGGCCGGCCTTGAGCTTGCGCCCG
Source organism: Chromatiales bacterium (assembly GCA_014762505.1). Taxonomy (NCBI): domain Bacteria; kingdom Pseudomonadati; phylum Pseudomonadota; class Gammaproteobacteria; order Chromatiales; species Chromatiales bacterium. Next base: position 125,040 of record JABURS010000029.1, read on the forward strand.
CGCCCGGCCGGGCGGTCCGGCTGGGTATAGACCGCCACCACCTCGTGGCGGGAATCGATCAGGGCCTTGAGGGCGGGCACCGCAAAATCGGGCGTGCCCGCGTAGGCGATACGCAGGGATTCGGACATCGCGAACCTCGGTGATCTAGGAAGGGCGGGGCCTGGCGGTCTCGCCAGGCCCCGGTCCGGAACGGGTCAGATGGCCGCCTTCTCGGTGTTGCGGGGCAGGGTTCCCTGGCGGGCGGCCTTTTCCAGCTTCTTCTGGATGCGCTGACGCTTGAGCGGCGAGAGGTAGTCGACGAACAGCTTGCCGGCCAGGTGATCCATCTCGTGTTGTATACACACGGCCAGCAGGTCGTCGGTCTCCAGCTCGAAGGCCTGGCCGTCGCGATCCAGGGCCCGCACACGGATGCGCTCGGCGCGCTGCACCGTCTCGTAATAGCCCGGCACCGACAGGCAGCCCTCCTCCATCTCCTCCTCGCCGTCGCGGGAGACGATCTCGGGGTTGATCAGGACGAGGGGCTCGTTCTGATCCTTGGAGACGTCGATGACGATGATCTGCCTCTGGACGTTGACCTGCGTCGCCGCCAGGCCGATGCCCGGCGCCGCATACATGGTCTCGAACATGTCGTCCACGATCTGACGGATCTCGTCATCGACCTCGGCGACCGGTTGCGCATGCTTGCGCAGTCGCGGATCGGGAAAATGCAGAATTTCCAGAATGGCCATAGGGTGCGCTTTAAATTTCGTGCGGTTTTACAAGTTTTTCTGCTAAAGTTATGATCATACTAGATATACTACTAACAAACCGGTCCAGCCTGCCATGCCGTTTACGGTCGGCTGCGAACCCGTTAGACGCCGTCTAGCCGCTTCAAGTTTCAAGGGGGATACATGTTGGCTACGCCCAAGCGCCATCTGGCACGGAAGATTCCGGTCGCGTTGTCTATTCTAGCGCTGTTTGTCGCAGGATGCGCGTCCGCGCCGACCCCGCAGGCCGAGCCAGCCCCGGCAGCCGCCCCCGCCCCGGCACCGGCCCCCAAGGTCGAGATCAAACCCAGCGCCCCGCAGGAATACGTGGTGAAGAAGGGCGACACCCTCTGGGACATCTCCACCAAGTTCCTCAAGGATCCCTGGTACTGGCCGGAGATCTGGCACGTCAATCCGCAGATCGCCAACCCCCACCTGATCTATCCGGGCGACGTCATCACCCTGTTCTATATCGACGGCAGGCCGATGCTGGCCGTCAACGGCGGCCCGCGTGTCGAGGGCCTGCAGCGCGAGAAGCTCGAACCGACCATCCGCACCGGCCCGGCCGATCGCGGCGACGAGACCGTGCCGATCCAGACCATCCACCAGTTCATCGTGCATCCGCGCGTGGTGGACAGGGACACCCTGGAAGACGCCCCCTACATCCTCGACTCCCAGGACAACCGCCTGGTCTACGGCCCGAACGAAAAGGTCTACGTGCGCGGCATCGAGCCGTCGCAGGCGGTCCGCCGCTACAGCGTCTACCGCCCCGGCCAGGAGCTGCGCGATCCGCAGACCGGCGAGAGCCTGGGCTGGGAGGCCATCCACGTCGGCGAGGCCCGTCTGCTGCAGACCCATGAGGGCGAGCTCGCCAGCGTGGACCTGGAAAACACCGTGCGCGAGGCCCTGCGTGGCGACCGCCTGATGCCCATCGAGGACACGATCACCCACACCTTCATCCCGCACTCCCCCAAGGATCGGGTCGAGGGCGAGATCATCTCCCTGTTCGATGCCATCACCCAGACCGGCCAGAACCAGGTGGTGGTGCTGAACCGCGGTGAGCGCGACGGCCTGGCCAAGGGCCACGTGCTTGCGGTGAACCAGGCCGGGCGCACGGTACGCGACAGCTTCGCGCCGCGCAGCCAGCAGACCGTGACCCTGCCGGGCGAGCGGGTCGGCATCCTGATGATCTTCCGCACCTTCGAGAAGGTCAGTTACGGCCTGATCATGGAGACCACCCGCCCCATCCGCGTGGGCGACACGGTCAACAACCCCTGACGGCAACAGGCGAGGGCAGGATGCCCGCCGGACTGACGGACACCGAACTCGCCGACCGACTCGCCCTCTGGCGCGCCCCCGGCATCGGGCCGCGCGCCTTCGCCCGACTCACCGACCACTACGGCTCGCTGGCCGCCATCCGCCGGACGAGTCCCGACGCCCTGCTGGCCCTCGGGCTGAACGAGCGCCAGACAGAGGCCGCGCGCCGGGCGGATCCCGCCGACGCCAGCCCGGACCTGGACTGGCTGGCCGGCGAGGGCCACCACCTGCTCGCGCGACAGGCCCCGGGCTATCCCCCGCGCCTGGCCGAACTCCCGGATGCCCCGCCCTTTCTGTTCGTCGCCGGCGAGCCACGGCTGCTGCTCACCCCGCAGCTGGCCATCGTCGGCAGCCGCAGTCCGACGCCGGGCGGGCGCGATACCGCCCACGACTTCGCCCGCCACCTGGCCGCGAACGGGCTCACCATCACCAGCGGGCTGGCGCTCGGCATCGACGCCGCCGCCCACCGTGGCGCCCTGGCAGCCCCCGGCCTCACCATCGCGGTGGCGGCCACCGGCCTCGATCGGGTCTATCCCTCGCAGCACCGGGCACTGGCCCACGAGATCGCCGAGCAGGGTGCGCTGGTCTCCGAGTTCAGCATCGGCACCGGTACGCGTGCCGAGCACTTCCCGCGCCGCAACCGCATCATCAGCGGTCTGTCCCTCGGCACCCTGGTGGTGGAGGCCGCCCTCAAGAGTGGCTCGCTCATCACCGCCCGGCTGGCCGCCGAGCAGGGCCGCGAGGTCTTCGCCATCCCCGGCTCCATCCACAACCCGCTGGCACGCGGCTGCCACCGGCTGATCCGCGAGGGGGCCAAGCTGGTGGAGCAGGCCCGCGACATCCTCGAGGAGCTCGACCTGCGCCCCGTTGACCCGCCGCTGGCGTCAGAACCACCACCCGATGTTGAACTCGACGCCGAGTATCACCACTTATTAATGTGTATGGGGTATGATCCCGTCCCCATTGACACCCTCGTCCAGCGCAGCGGATTGACCACGGAAGCCGTTTCCTCCATGCTGCTGGTACTCGAATTGCGCAACCTGGTGGCGTCGCTGGACGGAGGGCGCTACGAGCGAATCAAGCCAAGAGATTGATAATGAAGGAAAATGTCCTGGATGTACTGATGTACCTCTTCGAGAATTACGTCGACGAGGACACGGACATCGAGCCGGACCGCGACTACCTGCATGCGCAGCTGTCGGACGCGGGCTTCCGGCATCACGAGATCGACAAGGCCTTCGACTGGCTGGAAGGGCTCGCCTCGCAACCCGAAGAAGACACGCTGGCGCCGGTGGGCGATGGCCCGCGGGTACTGTCGCGCCAGGAAGAACACCGGCTGGACCCGGCCTCCCGCAGCTTCCTGCTCACCATGGAACAGCGCGGGGTCCTCGACCCCACGGCACGCGAACGCGTGCTGGAGCGGGTCATGGCCCTGGAGAGCGAAGAGGTCGACCTCGAACAGCTGCAATGGGTGGTCATGATGGTGCTGTTCAACCAGCCCGGCCAGGAAACCGCCTACAGCTGGCTCGAGGAGATGGTCTTTGACGACGTCGCCCCTCGCCTCCACTGACCGCAAAGACACAGGGGCGGCATGAGCAAAAACCTCGTCATTGTTGAATCGCCCGCCAAGGGCAAGACCATCGAGAAGTACCTGGGCAAGGATTACACCGTCATGGCCTCCTATGGCCATGTCCGCGACCTGGTGCCCAAGGAAGGCGCGGTGGACCCGGCGCACGACTTCGCCATGAAGTACGACGTCATCGAACGCAACGAGAAGCACGTCGACGCCATCGCGAAGAAGCTCAAGCAGGCCGACGCCCTCTACCTGGCGACTGACCCCGACCGCGAGGGCGAGGCCATCTCCTGGCATCTCTACGAACTCCTCAAGGAGCGCGGCCTGCTGGAAGACAAGCAGGTGCACCGGGTGGTCTTCCACGAGATCACCCAGCGCGCCGTGAAGGAGGCCATCGAACACCCCAGGGGGCTCTCCCACGCCCTGGTCGACGCCCAGCAGGCACGCCGCGCCCTGGACTACCTGGTCGGCTTCAACCTCTCACCCCTGCTGTGGAAGAAGATCCGCCGCGGGCTCTCCGCCGGCCGCGTGCAAAGCCCGGCCCTGCGCATGATCTGCGAGCGCGAGGAGGAGATCGAGGCCTTCAGGAGCCAGGAATACTGGACCATCGAGGCCGATGCCGCGAAGGAAGGCCAGCCCTTCAACGCCAAGCTGAACCTGCTCGAGGGAAAGAAGCTGGAGCAGTTCGACATCACCAGCGAGACCCAGGCCCGCAGCACCCACGACCGGCTCATCCAGGCCGGGGCCGGCAAGCTCACGGTGGAGAAGGTCGAGCGCAAGCAGCGCCGCCGCAACCCGGCCGCGCCGTTCACCACCTCCACCCTGCAGCAGGAGGCCTCGCGCAAGCTGGGCTTTTCCGCCAGCCGCACCATGCGTACGGCCCAGCAGCTGTACGAGGGCATTGACCTGGGCGGATCGGGCACCACCGGTCTGATCACCTACATGCGTACCGACTCGGTCAACCTGGCCCAGGAGGCCCTGGACGAGCTGCGCGCGCTGATCGTCCAGCGCTACGGCAAGGACAAGCTCCCGGACGCGCCGCGCCTCTACAAGACCAAGTCGAAGAATGCCCAGGAGGCCCACGAGGCGATCCGCCCGACCTCGGCCCACCGGGCTCCGGAAGACGTCAAGCAGTACCTCTCGCGCGACCAGCTGCGGCTCTACGAGCTCGTCTGGAAGCGCACCGTCGCCTGCCAGATGATCCACGCCACCATGGACACGGTGGCCATCGACCTGGCCTGTGGCGAGGGCAACCTGTTCCGTGCCACGGGCTCCACGGTGGTGGACCCGGGCTTCATGGCCGTCTACCTCGAGGACCGCGACGACGCCAGCACCCCGGACGACAACGAGGACCGCCTGCTGCCGGACTTCACCGAAGGCGAGCAGGTCGAGCTCCTGGCCATCCGTACCGAACAGCACTTCACCGAGCCGCCGCCGCGCTATACCGAGGCGAGCCTGGTCAAGGCCCTGGAGGAGCACGGCATCGGCCGCCCCTCCACCTATGCCTCCATCATCTCCACCCTGCAGAACCGCGAATACGTGGAACTGGACAACCGGCGCTTTTTCCCGACAGAAGTCGGCAAGATCGTCAACAAGTTCCTCACGAAACACTTCACCAAGTACGTCGACTACGACTTCACGGCGCACTTCGAGGACGAGCTCGACGAGATCTCGCGCGGGGAGAAGGACTGGATCCCGGTGATGCGCGAGTTCTGGGACCCCTTCAAGGAACTGGTGGAGGACAAGGAGCAGTCGGTCACGCGCGAGGAGGCCGTACAGGCCCGCGAGATCGGCACCGACCCCGAGACCGGCAAGCCCGTGTCCGTGCGCATGGGCCGCTACGGGCCCTTCGTGCAGATCGGCACCCGCGACGACGAGGAGAAGCCCCGCTTCGCCGGCCTGCGCCCGGGCCAGAAGATGGACAGCATCACGCTGGACGAGGCCCTGGCACTGTTCGATCTGCCCCGCGAGCTGGGCGAGACGCCGGAAGGCGAACCGGTGCTGGTCAACATCGGGCGTTTCGGCCCCTACGTGAAGTACGGCAGCAAGTACGTCTCCATCAAGGCCCCGGACGATCCCTACACCATCGACCTGCCCCGCGCCCTGGAGCTGATCCAGGAAAAGAAGATCGCCGACGCCAACCGCATCATCCGCGTCTTCGAGGACGAGGGCATCCAGGTGCTGAACGGGCGCTACGGCCCCTACATCACCGATGGCGAGAAGAATGCCCGCATCCCCAAGGACCGCGACCCCAAGTCGCTGTCGCTCGAGGAATGCCAGAAACTGCTGGCCGAGGCCCCGGTGAAGAAGCGCCGCGGTGCCGTGAAGAAAAAGGCCGCGGCCAAGAAGAAGGCCGCCCCGAAAAAGAAGGCGGCCGCAAAGAAGAAGCGGTCGGTGAAAAAGAAATCCGTGAAAAAGGCGGCCAAGAAGAGCGCCAGCTGAGCCTGCCCGGCCGTGATCCGCACCGACGACATCGAACGCGCCGCCGCCCTGATTCGCGAGGGCGGCATCCTCGCCTACCCCACCGAGGCCGTCTATGGCCTGGGCTGTGACCCGGCCAACGAGGCGGCGGTGCGCCGCCTGCTGGCGCTCAAGCAGCGCCCCGAGGGCAAGGGCCTGATCCTGCTGGCCGCCGACCTCGAGCAGCTCGCCCCCTACATCACCCCGCTCACCGAGACCCTGCGGGCGCGCATCCTGCCGACCTGGCCCGGGCCCGTCACCTGGGTGGTGCCCACGCCAGCGACCACCCCGCGCTGGCTGCGCGGCGAGCACGACAGCATCGCGGTGCGCGTCACCAGCCACCCCGTCGCCAGCGCCCTCTGCGCGGCCGCCGGCACGGCGCTGGTCTCCACCAGCGCCAACCTGGCCGGCCAGTCGCCGGCGCGCTCGGCCGCCGAGGTCACGGAGGCCCTCGGCGAGGCCGTGGACCTCATCCTCGACGCCCCCACCGGTGGGCTCGACCGCCCCACCGAGATTCGCGATGCCCGGGACGGTACAATCCTGCGTCCCGGCCAGTAATCGCCATCACCGCCGACTGCGAGTAGCCCCATGAGCCAGCCCGACACCGATGCCGTCAAGCACTACCTGCTCGCCCTGCAGGACGCGATCTGCACCGACCTCGCCATCGAGGATGGCCAGGCGAGCTTCCACGAAGACGCCTGGGACCGGCAGGGCGGCGGCGGTGGCCGCACCCGCGTGCTGACCGACGGCGCCGTCCTCGAACAGGCCGGGGTGAACTTCTCGCATGTCTTTGGCGAGAACCTGCCGGCCTCGGCCACGGCCCATCGCCCGGAACTGGCCGGACGCCGCTTCCAGGCCATGGGGGTCTCGCTGGTCATCCACCCGCACAACCCCTACGTGCCGACCTCGCATGCCAACGTGCGCTTCTTCATCGCCGAGAAGGAAGGCGCCGACCCGATCTGGTGGTTCGGCGGCGGCTTCGATCTCACCCCCTACTACGGCTTCGACGAGGACTGCGTACACTGGCACCGCACGGCGAAGGCCGCCTGCGCCCCCTTCGGCGAGGACGTCTATCCGCGTTACAAGCAGTGGTGCGACGAGTACTTCTTCCTCAAACACCGCAACGAGCCGCGCGGTATCGGCGGGCTGTTCTTCGACGACCTCAACGAATGGGGCTTCGAGCGCAGCTTCCACTTCATGCAGAGCGTGGGCGACCACTACCTCAAGGCCTACCTGCCCATCGTGCGCCGGCGCAAGGACACCCCCTACGGCGAACGCGAACGCGACTTCCAGCTGTATCGCCGCGGCCGCTACGTGGAGTTCAACCTGGTCTACGACCGCGGCACGCTGTTCGGACTGCAGTCCGGCGGGCGCACCGAGTCCATCCTCATGTCGCTGCCGCCGCTGGTGAAGTGGCGATACGACTGGCACCCGGAACCCGGCAGTGCCGAGGAAAGGCTCTACACCGACTACCTGCTGCCCCGCGACTGGGCCTGAGAGCGGCCCGAAACGCAAGACGCCCGGCATCGCCGGGCGTCCTGCGTGAGGCTCCTGCCAACGGCTAGCGATTGCCGCCGCACTTGCCCTCCTGGGCCTTGTCCTGCTGCATGGCGCCACCGCACTTGCCCTCGCCGCACTTGCCTTCCTGCGCCTTCTCCTTTTGCATGGCGCCACCGCACTTGCCCTCGCCGCACTTGCCTTCCTGGGCCTTGTCCTGCTGCATGGCGCCACCGCACTTGCCCTCGCCGCAGCGGCCCTCGCCGTGGGCATCGGCCACCATGTAGCCCTCGCCCAGATCGCTCAGGGCGAAGGGATTGGCATCGGCCGCCACCGCCTGGCCGGCCAGCGAGCCGGTAAAGGTGGCGCCCAGGGTCAGGGCCAGGGATTTCATCGCCGTCTTGTCACGCATGAGACTCATCCTTCTCGTTCAGTGGGTTGACCAGTATCGCGGCCGAGGGGGCCTGCAACGCGGATTCTATGGGTATTGCGACCCCGACGACAGGGCGGGGGTTCCTCGCACCCCCAGAATGAATGGGTTATCCTCTGGACGATCTTGCGTTCCGCGTTGACCGCGGCCATGGCAGGAAGCATGTCAGGGACGACGGTGCGCGACGCATGTCGCGATGTTGCTTAAGGAAGGAGCACGACATGAACCAGGAATTCCACCATCAGCTCTATGGCCAGTTCGCCCGCGTCGGCAAGGCCGTGAGCAACGGACACCGCATCGCGCTACTGGACCTGCTGGCCCAGGGCGAACGTTCCGTGGAGGCGCTGGCGCAGCTGGCCGGCCTCTCCCTGGCCAACACCTCGCAGCACCTGCAGCTGCTGCGCGGGGCGGGGCTGGTGAAGGCCCGCAAGCAGGGACAGCACGTCTTCTACCGGCTGACGGACGACCTGCGCATCGGCCAGCTGCTGGAGACGGTGCAGCTCCTGGCACAGGACGCCCTCGCCGAAGTGGGGCCGCTGATGACACGTCATCTCGGCGCCGATCTGCGGCAGGGCGCCATCTCCGCCACCGACCTGCACGCCCGGCTGGACGAGGTCACGCTGCTCGACCTGCGCCCGGCCGAGGAGTTTGCCCGCGGACACGTGCCGACGGCACGAAACCTCCCCCTGCGGGAGCTCGACCGTCAGCTGCACGAGATCCCGCGCGCGCGGCCCGTGGTGGTCTACTGCCGAGGCGCGCTGTCGCCGCCTGCCTTCCAGGCGGCACAGCACCTCGAGAGCAAGGGTTTCAGGGTCCAGCGGCTGGCCCGGGGCTTCCCCGAGTGGCGGCTGGCAGGGTTGCCGATCGAGGTGGAGGACGCCATGGGCGCTGTCCTCGCCTGACGGCCTGATTCGCTCGGTTTACGGAGTCACACGTGGCACAACACCCAGGCTATTTCCCCATGAGCCGTCCGCGCCGCATGCGGCGCGACACCTTCTCCCGTCGCCTGATGCGCGAGACGCAGCTGACCTGCGACGACCTCATCTACCCCGTCTTCGTCCTCGAAGGCGATAACCGGCGCGAGGCGGTCGCCTCCATGCCGGGGGTGGAGCGCCTGTCCATCGACCTGCTGCTGGCCGAGGCCGAGACCCTGCTCGAGCTTGGCATCCCGGCCGTGGCCCTGTTCCCGGTCACGCCCAAGGAGAAGAAATCCGAGGATGCCGCCGAGGCCTATAACCCGGAGGGCCTGGCCCAGCGCGCCGTGCACGCCCTCAAGACACGCTTCCCCGAACTCGGTGTGATCACCGACGTCGCCCTGGACCCCTTCACCCTCCACGGCCAGGACGGGCTGATCGACGACACCGGCTACGTCCTCAACGACGAGACCGTCGAGGTGCTGGTCCAGCAGGCCCTGTCCCATGCCGAGGCCGGCGCCGACATCGTCGCCCCCTCCGACATGATGGACGGGCGGATCGGCGAGATCCGCATCGCCCTGGAAGAGGCCGGGCACATCAATACCCGCATCCTCGCCTACGCCGCCAAGTACGCCTCGAGCTTCTACGGCCCCTTCCGCGATGCCGTCGGCTCGGCCGGCAACCTCGGCGCCGGCAACAAGTACAGCTACCAGATGGACCCCGCCAACAGCGACGAGGCCCTGCACGAGGTGGCGCTGGATCTCGAGGAAGGCGCCGACATGGTGATGGTCAAGCCCGGCATGCCCTACCTCGACATCGTGCGCCGCATCAAGGACGAATTCCGCGTGCCGACCTTCGTCTACCAGGTGAGCGGCGAGTACGCGATGCTCAAGGCCGCCGCGCAGAACGGCTGGCTGGACGAACGCGCCTGCGTGCTGGAGGCGCTCACCGCCATGAAACGCGCCGGCGGCGATGCCATCCTGACCTACTACGCCAGGGACGCCGCCCGCTGGCTGCGCGAGGGGCGCTAGACCATGACCGACCGCTACGCCGTGGTCGGCAACCCGATCGCCCACAGCAAGTCGCCACGCATCCACGCCCTGTTCGCCGAGCAGACCGGCGAGGATCTCTGCTACGAGGCACTGCTCGCCCCGCTGGATGACTTCGCGGGCACGGTACGCGCCTTTCGCGAGGCCGGCGGGCGCGGGCTCAACGTCACCGTGCCCTTCAAGCAGGAGGCCTGGCTGATGGCCACGGTGCGCGGCGAGGCCGCCGAGCGTGCCGGGGCCGTGAATACCCTGAGCTTTCTCGACAACGGCCTCATACGCGGCGACAACACCGATGGCATCGGCCTGCTGCGCGATCTGACCGCCAATCACGACGTGCCCCTCGCCGCCCGGCGGGTGCTGGTGCTGGGTGCGGGTGGCGCGGTGCGCGGCATCCTGCAGCCCCTGCTGGCCACCGGCCCCGAGACCGTGTTCATCGCCAACCGTACGGCAGAAAAGGCGGTGCAGCTCGCCCGCGATTTCGCCGACCTGGGCAGCATCGACGGCGGCGGCCTCGATGCGCTCGCATCCCAGTCGCCCTTCGACGTGATCATCAACGGCACCGCCGCCGGGCTGCAGGGTGAACTGCCGCCCCTGCCCGAGGGGGTTCTCGTCCCTGGCGGCTGCGGCTACGACATGGTCTACGGCGACCGCCCCACCGCTTTCGTCGAATGGGCGCGGGCACAGGGGGCCGCGCTCGCCCTGGACGGACTCGGCATGCTGGTGGAACAGGCGGCCGAGTCCTTCTACCTCTGGCGCGGCCTGCGACCGGAGACCGCGCCGGTGATCGCCGCGCTCAGGCAGGGTTAAGCTTCGTCATGTGATAACACCGGCAGGCAGGACGCGCAGGAGGCGCTATGCTTGCCACCGAATCCATCGCCGTCATTACTGGAGAGATCAAACATGTCGCTCAAGCTACGCGGAGCCACCCTCGGCCTGCTGGCCGCCAGCCTGGTGGTCACCGGCTGCACCACCCTCGACCCCTACACGCGCGAGGAAAAGACCAGCAGCGCCACCAAGGGCGCGATCATCGGCGCGCTGGCCGGCGCCGTCATCGGCAACATCAGCGCCCGCGACCAGGACCGCCGTGACCGCAACAAGCGCACGCTGATCGCCGCCGGCGTGGGCGCACTGGCCGGCGGTGCGGTCGGCAGTTACATGGATCGACAGGAATACGAACTGCTGCAGCAGATGGAAGGCACCGGCGTGAGCGTGATCCGCGACGGCGACAACATCATCCTCAACATGCCGAGCAACGTGACCTTCGACGTCGACCGCTCGGAGGTGAAGCCCGAGTTCTACGAGACCCTGCGCTCCGTGGCCCTGATCCTGAAGAAATACGACAAGACCCTGATCGAGATCGCCGGCCACACCGACAGCACCGGCAGCGAGGCCTACAACCAGGCGCTGTCCGAACGCCGTGCCCTGAGCGTGGCCCGCTACCTTGAGAGCCAGGCCATTGCCCCGGCCCGCCTGGACCCGATCGGCTTCGGCGAACTGCGCCCGCTCACCAGCAACGCCAGCGAGGAGGGCCGCGCGCTGAACCGCCGCGTGGAGCTCACCCTGATCCCGCTCACGCAGTAAGCACCCGGGCCGTCACGCGGGCGGCGTCAGCCCCCCGCGTGACGGTTCTTCAGCCGGACGTAATGTTCGGCGGAATAGCGCAGATAGCCCTTTTCGGCGTCGGTGAGCGCGCGCACCCGCCGCACCGGGTTGCCCAGCCAGAGATAGCCGCCCTCGAGCTCCCGCCTCGGCGGCACCAGCGAACCCGCGCCGACCAGGGTCTCGTCCGGCACCACCGCTCCGTCGAGCACGATGGCCCCCATACCGATCAGGCAGCGGTTGCCGATACGGCAGGCATGCAGCGTGACCCGGTGCCCCACCGTCACCTCGTCGCCGATCTCCAGCGGATGGCCGCCGGGGGCCGCCTCGCTGTCGTGGGTGACGTGCAGTACCGAACCGTCCTGGATGTTGGTGCACGCACCGATGCGGATGAAGTTGACGTCGCCCCGCACCACGCTCATCGGCCACACCGAACTGTCCGCCCCCAGGGTCACGTCTCCCACCACCAGCGCCGTCTCGTCCACCCAGGCGCCGGCCTCGAGGATGGGCTCGAAGGCCTCGAAGCGACGGATCATCCCACCTCCCTCATCATCGCATGGTCACCAGTTCCTCGGCGCTGGTCGGATGGATCGCGACCGTGTCGTCGAGGTCCTGCTTGGTCGCCCCCATGCGGATGGCCACGGCAAACCCCTGCAGCATCTCGTCGGCACCCGGGCCGATGATGTGGCAGCCCACCACCTTCTCGCGCGCCCCCACGGTGACGAGCTTCATCGCCGTCTTCACCTTGCGCTCGGTCAGTGCGTGATACATGGAGGTGAAGCGCGTCTGGTAGACCTTCACCCCCTCGCCGTGCAGTTCGCGCGCCTCGTCCTCGGTGAGGCCCACGGTGCCGATGGGCGGATGCGAGAAGACCACGGTGGGAATGTTCTCGTAGTCCAACCGCCGCTCCGGCTTGCCGCCGAACAGGCGGTCGGCCAGACGGCGGCCGGCCGCGATGGCCACCGGCGTCAGCGGGGCACGGCCGGTGATGTCGCCCAGGGCGTAGATGCCCGCGACGTTGGTGTTCTGGTAGCCGTCCACCGGGATGAAGCCGTGCCCGTCGCGGATCACGCCGGCATGTTCCAGGCCGATGTCGTCGGTGTTGGGGTCGCGACCGATGGCCCAGATCACGCAGTCGAAGCCCTCGGTGTGCATGCCCTGGTCGCAGACCAGGGTGAGCGTGCCATCCTCGGCGCGCACGACCCGCTCGACCTGGGTGCGGGGGAAGATGTTGATGCCGTCCTCCAGCATCTGCTCCATCAGCGACTCGCGCAGCATGGCGTCGAAACTGCGCAGGAAGTGCTCGCGGCGCAGGTACATCGACACCTGCGCACCCAGCCCGTGCAGCATGCCGGCCAGCTCGACGGCGATGTAGCCGGCACCCACCACGGCCACGTTGCGCGGCTGCTCGGTGAGTTCGAAGAAGCCGTCGGAGGTGATACCAAGCTCCGCCCCCTCGATCTCCGGCACGGTCGGCCGGCCGCCGGTGGCGATGGCGATGTGATCGGCGGTGTAGCGCCTGCCGTCGATCTCCAGGGTATGGGCGTCGACGAAGCGGGCGTGCCCCACCAGCTCGTCGATCCCCGAGTCCTCCAGGTAGGTGTGATACCAGCCGTTGATGCCGCCGATATAGGCCTCGCGCCTGAGCGCCAGCTCGTTCCAGGCAAACCCCTTCGTCTCGACGTCGAAGCCGTAGTCGCGCGCCTCGTGCAGGGCATGGGCAAGGCTCGCGCCATACCACATCACCTTCTTCGGTACGCAGCCGACATTCACGCAGGTGCCGCCGAGCCGGCCGCGTTCGACCACGGCGCAGCGCCTGCCGTAGGCGGCCGCACGCTCGGCCACGGAGAGGCCGCCGCTGCCGCCGCCGATGGCGATGAGATCGTAGTGGGTGTTGGTCATCGGGTCTCGTCTGTCTCGTTGAGGGATAGGCTTTGATACACTTTAGCAGCATTGATCACGGCTTCACGACACCATGACCCAACCGACCACCACCCTCAGTCCCGGCCAGCGCCTCGGCGCCTACGCACGCCTGGTGCGCATCGACCGCCCGATCGGCATCTTCCTGCTGCTGTGGCCCACGCTCTGGTCGCTGTGGCTGGCGGCCGGCGGCCTGCCGGACCCGTGGGTGCTCTTCGTCTTCGTGGCCGGCGTGGTGCTGATGCGTTCCTCGGGCTGCGCGATCAACGACTATGCCGACCGCGATATCGACCCGCACGTGACCCGCACCCGCCAGCGGCCGCTGGCGGCCGGGGAGATCACGGCACAGGAGGCACTGGCGGTCTTCACCCTGCTGTCGGTCGCCGCCTTCGCCCTGGTGCTCACCCTCAACCGCCTCACCATCCTGCTCTCGTTCGCCGGCGTGGCCCTGGCGGCGAGCTATCCCTTCATGAAGCGCTTCCACCACCTGCCGCAGGTCCACCTGGGCGTGGCCTTCGGCTGGGCCATCCCCATGGCCTGGACGGCCCAGACCGGCACCCTGCCGCCCGCACCGGTCTGGCTCCTGTTCGTCGCCAACATCCTCTGGACCACGGCCTACGACACCATGTACGCCATGTCGGACCGCGACGACGACCTCAAGATCGGGGTCAAGTCCGCCGCCATCCTGTTCGGCCGCCACGACCGCCTCGTCATCGGCCTGCTGCAGCTCGGCGTGCTGGCCCTGCTCGTCGGCGTGGGGCTGCTGAGCGGGCTCGGCCTGCCCTATTACCTCGGCCTAGCCGCCGCCGCGGTCCTGGCCGGCTACGAGCAGTGGCTGATCCGCCACCGCGAGCCCGCCGTCTGCTTCCGCGCATTTTTGCACAACAACTGGTTTGGCCTCGCCGTGTTCCTCGGGCTGGCGGCCGATCTCGCCCTGCGCTGAGGCCCTCAGGCCCGGGCCAGGGCCCAGACCTGCACCTGCTCCGCCCCCGCGCCTCGCAGCACCCGGGCCAGCGCCTCCACGGTGGCGCCGGTGGTCACCACGTCATCGACGATGGCCACCCGCGCCGGCACGGGGCCGCTCACGGCGAAGGCCTGGCGCAGGTTGCTGCGTCGGGCCTTCGCCGTCAGGGTGGACTGGGCGGGGGTGTCCTGCTGGCGCCGGATGCCCGCCGTGAGCAGGGGCAGATCCAGCGCGCCGGCCAGCGGCCGGGCGAGCTCCACGGCCTGGTTGAAGCCGCGCCGGGCCAGGCGCGCGGGATGCAGGGGTACCGGCACCAGCGCCTCGGGCAGGGGCAGCCCGGCATCTGCCACGGCCGCCGTCACGGCATCGGTCAACAGTCCGGCAAGCACCCGCCCCGGCGCCAGGCGGCCATGGAACTTGAAATCCGTGATCAGGGCGCCGACCGGGCTCTCGTAGGCCAGCGGGGCAAAGAGGCGATCGAAGGCGGGCGGGCGCGCCAGGCAGGCCCCGCAACGCAGGGCCTCGTGACCCTCCAGGGCCTGGCCGCATTGCCCGCAGACCGGCCCGCGCCGCCAGGGCAGGGCGTCGCAGCAGGGGTCGCAGAGATCCCCTGCCACCGCGGAAGCCGGCAGGGCCTGCTCACAGACCACGCACACCGGCGGATACAACGCCCACAGAACAGAATTTAACCACTTGTAAACCATCCGCATCCCTGCTCGGTTGACAGCCCATCCCAAGTGGATAGACTGCAGTCTCTCCCGCCCACAGCCTCCGGTGGACCCAGCATCATGACCGATACCAGCACCCAGGACGCGCGCACCCTCAGCGCGAAATCCTGCCGCGGCGCGGCCAAGCTCTTCAACTACGGCAACATCGTCGCGCTCACCATGGCCGGCACGCCGCTGGTCTTCGGACTGGGCGCCACCGGGTACGGCACCATCTTCGCCACCGTGCTGGCCATCGTGCCCATCGTGCTGTGGTTCGGCGGCTCGATGCTGCTCTACGCCCTCAACCGGCATCACCCGAACCCGCGCGTCGGCCATTATACCCAGTGGGCGGCCTACCGCTTCTACGCCCTGGTGGGCGCCCTGATCGTGGTGGGCACCTTCTTCCCGCCCGAGATCATCTACTTCCTGGTCTACTGGGCGATCAGCGCCAGCATCATCATTCCCTGGTCCATCTGGGACATCATCCGCATCAATCGCGAGACCTGGGAAGACACCCTCATTCCGGAGAACCCCCATGGCTGAACTGCGACACGACTGGACGACGGACGAGATCGAGGCGCTGTTCGCCCTGCCGTTCAACGACCTCATCTTCCGTGCCCAGGGCATCCACCGCGCGCACTTCGACCCCAACGCGGTGCAGGTGAGCACGCTGCTCTCGATCAAGACCGGCGCCTGCCCGGAAGACTGCGCCTACTGCCCGCAGAGCGCCAAGTACGAGACCGAGCTGGAAAAGGAACGCCTGCTGCCGCTGGACGAGGTCATGGCGGCGGCCCGGCGCGCGAAAGACAACGGCGCCAGCCGCTTCTGCATGGGCGCCGCCTGGCGCAACCCCACCGACAGGAATCTGGAGAAGGTCGTGGCCATGATCGAGGGCGTGAAGTCGCTGGGGATGGAGACCTGCGTGACGCTCGGCATGCTCGAAGACCGCCAGGCGAAGCGCCTGAAGGACGCGGGGCTCGACTACTACAACCACAACCTCGACACCTCGCCCGAGTTCTACGGCAACATCATCACCACCCGCGACTACCAGGACCGCCTGGATACCCTGGAGCACGTGCGCGACGCCGGCATCCACGTCTGCTCAGGCGGCATCCTCGGCATGGGCGAATCGGTGCGTGACCGCGCCTCCATGCTGCGCCAGCTGGCCAACCTGCCCCAGCACCCGGAGTCGGTGCCGATCAACAACCTGGTGCAGGTCGCGGGCACGCCGCTGGCCGGCACCGACAAGCTCGACCCCTTCGACTTCGTGCGCACCATCGCCGTGGCTCGCATCCTCATGCCCACCTCCTTCGTGCGCCTGTCCGCGGGCCGCACGGAGATGAACGACGAGATGCAGGCCCTGTGCTTCTTCGCCGGCGCCAACTCGATCTTCTACGGCGAAAAGCTGCTCACCACGGACAACCCGGAGGCCGAGCACGACCGCCGGCTGTTCGAGCGCCTCGGCCTGCACTGGCTGGACCCGCAGACCTGTCACCAGCACGCAGACAAGGGCGACACCCCCGCAAAGGCCGCCGCCCACTGAGCGAAGGGGCGCCGATGAGCGGGTTTCCGGATCACTTCTCGGCGGTGGCTGCCGATTACGCGAGCCACCGCCCCACCTACCCCGCCGCCCTGTTCGACTGGCTGGCCGATCAGGCCCCTGCCCGCTGCCTCGCCTGGGACTGCGCCACCGGCAGCGGCCAAGCCGCCCGTGATCTCGCCGTGCGCTTCGACCGCGTCATCGCCACCGATGCGGCGGCGGCGCAGATCGAGGCGGCACCGGCGCATCCGGGCGTGGAGTTTCGCGTCGCCCCCGCCGAGGCCAGCGGCCTGGCCCCCGCCAGCGTGGACCTCATCACCGTCGCCCAGGCCCTGCACTGGTTCCGGCTCGACGCCTTCTATGCCGAGGCCCGTCGCGTGCTGGCACCGGACGGGGTGATCGCCGCCTGGAGCTACAGCCGCCTGCTCACGGACGACCCCGTCATCGACGCGCGGCTATGGCACTTCTACAGCGAGGTGGTCGGCCCCTGGTGGCCCTTCGAACGCCGCCACGTCGAGACCGGCTACCGCGACCTGTCGTTTCCCTTCGAACCGATCGAGGCACCCCACTTCGCCATGCAGGCCGAGTGGGGACTCGCAGCGCTCGGCGGCTACCTGCGCACCTGGTCGGCCACCAGGCGTTATGTCGAGGCGCGCGGCCACGACCCGGTCGCGTCGCTGCTCGATGAACTGGCACCGATCTGGACCACGAGCCGCAGGGTGCGCTGGCCCCTCACCCTGCGCACGGGCCGCCTGCCATGAAGGACCTGCGTGCCGAACTCGCCGCCCGCCGCGAGGCGGGCCTCTATCGCCGCCGCCGCACGGTCGACAGCCCGCAGACGCCGCGCATGGTGATCGACGGGCGCGAGGTGCTGAGTTTCTGCTCCAACGACTACCTGGGCCTGGCCAATCACCCGGAGATCATTGCCGCCTTCAAGCGGGGCGCCGACACCTACGGCGTGGGCAGTGGCGCCGCCCATCTCGTCAACGGCCATACACGCGCCCATCACGCCCTGGAAGAGGAACTCGCCGCCTTTACCGGCCGCGAACGCGCCCTGCTCTTCTCCACCGGCTACATGGCCAACCTCGGCGTGGCCGCCGCCCTGGTCGGGCGCGGCGACGCCGTGTTCGAGGACCGCCTCAACCACGCCTCGCTGCTCGATGCCGGCCTGCTCAGCGGCGCGCGCCTCATGCGTTATCCGCACAACGACGCCGCCGCCCTGGCCGGCAGGCTCGGCGCGCGCGAGGCCGGCGAGAAGCTCGTACTCACCGACGGCGTGTTCAGCATGGACGGCGACCTCGCGCCCGTCACCGAGCTGGCACAGGCCTGCCGCCGCCACGACGCCTGGTTCATGGTCGACGACGCCCACGGCCTCGGCGTGCTCGGCGAGCACGGCCGCGGCACCCTGGAGGCCGCCGGTCTCGGACCGGACGAGGTACCCATCCTCATGGGCACCCTGGGCAAGGGCCTGGGCACCGCCGGCGCCTTCGTCGCCGGCAGCGAGGACCTCATCGAATACCTCATCCAGACCGCGCGCACCTACATCTACACCACCGCCCAGCCCCCGGCCGTGGCCGAGGCCACGCGCGCGGCGCTGAAGCTCGTGGATGCCGAGCCCTGGCGGCGCGAGAAGCTGCAGGATCTCGTCGCCCGCTTCCGCGCAGGCGCGGCCCAGCTCGGCCTCACGCTCATGGATTCCCCCACCCCGATCCAGCCCCTCCTCGTCGGCGACAACCAGACCGCACTGGCCATGAGCGAGGCCCTCTGGGAACAGGGCATCCTCGTCACCGCCATCCGCCCGCCCACGGTGCCGGCGGGGACGGCGCGGTTGCGGGTGACGTTGTCGGCGGCGCATGACGAGAGGGATGTCGATCAGCTACTGACCGCACTGGATTCCATCAGCTGCGATACCAACAACGTTTAGTTGCAACAGAGATCGCCCAGTCAGCACGACGGTCTATCGAAGCGGTTAGTGGGCCCCGTTATCTCGCCGAGCATCGCAGCGGAAGACGGACAGGCCCGAAGGGTTGCGCGCAGGACGCGCGCAATTCCGCAGTCGGGCCAGGGACGGCCCGTCTGCGGAACCCCGTCTGGAGCGAGAAGCGCAGGATTAATCGGCTGGACTGCCGATTAACACAGCCGAAGGCTGCCGCGAAGCGGCGAGGCACACGGACGTGCCGAGTGAAACCCGAAGGGCGAGATAGTGGGGCGCCCTTTCTTTTGCGTCGCTTTTCTTTGGGCGAGCAAAGAAAAGCGACTCGTCCGCGCGCGGCACAGATGGAAAAGAACTCAAAAGGTAAACGCGGACGAAACCACCCCGGGCCCACACATCGAGCACCTACAACAACCCCCGCTCCGCAAACGACACCACCTCCTCCCCCACCACGAAGTGATCCAGCACGCGGATGTCGACGAGGCCGAGGGCGTCCCGCAAGCGCTCGGTGATGCGCCGGTCGGCCTGTGACGGTTCGGCCACGCCGGAGGGGTGGTTGTGGGCGAAGATGAGGGCGGCGGCCCGGTGCTCGAGGGCGCGGGTCACCACCTCCCGCGGATGCACGCTGGCCCCGTCGATGGTGCCACGGAACAGCTCCTCGAAGGCCAGCACGCGGTGCTGGTTGTCGAGGAAGAGACAGGCGAAGACCTCGTAGGGATAGTCGCGCATGCGCGCGGAGAGGTAACGGCGCGTGTCCTCCGGTCCGCCCAGGGCCTCGCCGCGCCGCAGCTGCTCGAAGAGGTGGCGGCGCGCCATCTCCAGCACCGCCCGCAGCTGCACGTACTTGGCCCGCCCCAGCCCCCGGGCGGCGCAGAAGGCCCGCTCGTCGGCATTGAGCAGGGGGCGCAGGCCGCCGAAGGTCTCGATGAGGTCGCGGGCGAGATCCACGGCCGTCTTCCCCCGCACCCCGGTGCGCAGGAAGATGGCCAGCAGCTCGGCATCGGAAAGGGCCTCGGCCCCGCGGTGAATGAGTTTTTCGCGCGGCCGCTCGTCGACCGGCCAGTCGGTGATGGGCATTCCTTTGTCTCCCGCATCCGCGTCCCTGGGAAAGACCGAGGATAGGGGATTTGTCCGTCGTTCGACAATCTCTGGCGCCACAGCGGAAAATCGAATCCCCCAAACCTCTGTGGCTAGACCACCTCTACAACCACCCGCTGACCACGGACGACGGGCGTCGATTCACCGCCCCGATGGCACGGCGGACACCACCCTCTGGTAAACTCCGCAATATGAAGCGCCTCACCAACAAACACATCCTGCTCGGCGTCACCGGTGGCATCGCCGCTTACAAGGCCGCCGAGCTCACCCGCCGCCTGCGCCAGGCGGGGGCGGAGGTGCGCGTGGCGATGACCGCGGCGGCGCAGGGCTTCGTCACGCCGCTGACCTTCCAGGCCCTGTCCGGACACCCGGTGCATACCGACCTGATGGACCCCGAGGCCGAGGCGGCCATGGGGCATATCGAACTGGCGCGCTGGGCCGATGCCGTCCTGATCGCGCCCTGCACCGCCGATTTCATGGCCAGGCTCGTCCAGGGCGAGGCCGACGACCTCCTCGCCACCCTGTGCCTGGCCACCCGCGCGCCGCTGGCACTGGCCCCGGCCATGAATCCGCAGATGTGGGCCCACCCGGCCACCCAGGCCAACCGCGAGGCGCTCGCCACCCGTGGCGTGACACTGCTCGGGCCGGCCGCGGGCGAGATGGCCTGCGGCGAGACCGGCGAGGGGCGCATGCTGGAGCCGGAGGCCCTCCTCGCGGGCCTCGCGGGGCTGTTCGAGACCGGCCGGCTCGCCGGGCGCCGGGTGGTGGTGACGGCGGGGCCCACCCGCGAGCCCATCGATCCCGTGCGTTACATCAGCAACCGCAGCTCCGGGCGCATGGGCTTTGCCGTGGCCGAGGCGGCTGCCGAGGCCGGGGCCGAGGTGGTGCTGGTCGCCGGCCCCGTGGCACTGGAAACCCCGGCACGGGTCGAGCGCATCGACGTGGAGACGGCGGCGCAGATGCAGGCCGCCGTGATGGCCGCCATTCCGGGAGCCGACGTGTTCATCGGCGCGGCGGCCGTGGCCGATTACCGCGTGGATGCGGTCGCCGGGCAGAAGATCAAGAAGACCGGCGAGCACCTCGCCCTCGAGCTCGTGCGCAACCCCGACATCCTGGCCGGCGTCGCGGCCCTGGCGTCGCGCCCCTTCGTGGTGGGCTTTGCCGCCGAGACCGAGCAGCTGCTCGCCCACGCGCGCGACAAGCTCGTGCGCAAGGGCCTCGACCTGATCGCCGCCAATGCCGTCGGGGAGGGGCTCGGCTTCGACACCGAGGACAATGCCCTCGAACTCCTCTGGGCCGACGGCCAGCACTCGCTGCCCCGGGCGAGCAAGACGCAGCTTGCACGCGAGCTGGTGGCCGTGATCGCCGATCGCCTGGACGCGACACCGGGCAGGGTCGTCCCGCTGCGCCATGTCTCGCCCTGAGCGGACTGGATTTTCACCCTTGCCGGGGCAACAATGGCCACCCCGCCCATCCCACGAAAGACCCGCATGCACAAGGTAGAAGTCAAGATCCTGGATCCCCGCATCGGCAGCGAATTCCCCCTGCCCGCCTATGCCACCCCCGGCTCGGCCGGCATGGACCTGCGCGCCTGCCTCGATGAGGCCATCACCCTCGAGCCGGGCGACACCCACCTCGTACCCACCGGCATCGCCATCCACATCGGCGACCCGGGCCTGGCGGCGACGATCCTGCCGCGCTCCGGGCTGGGTCACAAGCACGGCATCGTGCTCGGCAACCTGGTCGGCCTGATCGACTCGGACTACCAGGGCCAGCTCTTCGTCTCCTGCTGGAACCGCGGCCGCGAGGCCTTCAGCCTGGCCCCCGGCGAGCGCCTCGCCCAGCTCGTGTTCGTACCGGTCGTGCAGGCGCAGCTCGAGGTCGTGGACGAATTCCACGAGAGCGAGCGCGGCGAAGGCGGCTTCGGCTCCTCGGGCCGCCACTGACAGGCCTGATGCCCGGCGTCCCCGCGAGCCTGTTTCGCGCCTATGACGTGCGCGGCCGCGTCGGCGAGACGCTGACCCCCGGCATCGCCCGGCAACTGGGCCGGGCCTTCGGCAGCGAGGTACGGGCGCGCGACTTCCCCGAGGTGGTGGTGGGACGCGATGCGCGCCCCTCCAGCCAGCCCCTGGCCACCGCCCTCATCGCGGGTCTGCGCCAGTGCGGCGTGGACGTCATCGACCTGGGCGAGGTGCCCACGCCGGTGCTCTCCTTTGCCCTGGAGCACCTGGGCACCGGTACCGGCGTGATGGTCACCGGCAGCCACAACCCGTCCGACTACAACGGCTTCAAGTTCACCCTGGCCGGCCGCGCCCTGCACGGGGACGGCATCCAGCACCTGCGGGCACGCATCGAGGAGGCACACTACACGCACGGCCAGGGCGGCCTGAGGCAGTCCGAGGTGACGGCCGCCTACCTCGATCGCGTACTGCGCGACCTGCGGCTGGCCCGCCCGCTTAAGGTGGCGCTGGACTGCGGCAACGGCATCGCCGCCGCGGTGGCCCCCGCGGTGCTGCGCCGGCTCGGCTGCCAGGTGGTGGAGTGCCACTGCGAGGTGGACGGCCGCTTCCCCCACCATCACCCCGACCCGTCGCGGCCGGAGAACCTCGCCGACCTGATCGACACGGTGCGCCGCGAGGGCTGCGACCTCGGCCTGGCGCTGGACGGCGACGGCGACCGCCTGGGCGTGGTGGATGAACGGGGGGACATCATCTGGCCCGATCGCGTGCTCATGCGCCTGGCCATCGACCTGCTGGCACGACACCCGGGGGCCGTGGTCATCCACGACGTCAAGTGCTCGCGCCACCTGCCCGCCGTGATCCGCGCCCATGGCGGCGAGTCGCTGATGAGCCGCAGCGGCCACTCCTTCCTGCGCGCCCGGCTCGCGGAGGAGCCCCGCGCCCTGCTGGCCGGCGAGCTCAGCGGTCACTTCTTCTATCGCGACGGCTGGTACGGTTTCGACGACGCGATCTATGTCGGTGCCCGGCTGCTGACGATCCTGGCCGCCGACCCCGCGCCCGTCAGCCAGCAGTTCGCGGTACTGCCCCACGACCCGGCCACCCCCGAACTGCAGATCCGCTTCGACCACGAGGGCGCGCAGCACCAGTTCATGCAGCGCCTGAGCGAGGACGTCGCCTTTCCCGGCGCCGAGGTCAGCTGCCTCGACGGCATCCGGGCGGATTTCCCCTGGGGTTTCGGCCTGGTACGCGCCTCCAACACCACGCCCACGCTCACGCTGCGTTTCGAGGCGGACGAGGCAGCCCACCTCGCCCGGATCCAGGACCTCTTCCGGCAAAAGCTGCTGGCCGTGGACCCGACGCTGGCCCTGCCGTTCTGAACCGGCGACGCAATCCCGTATACTTGTGCCCCACTGAATCCCTTACCGACACCGAGCCCATGGACACCAAGAACGCCCACAACATCGCCCGGGTCCTGATCGAGGCCCTGCCCTACATCCAGCGCTTCGCCGACAAGACCGTCGTCATCAAGTACGGCGGCAACGCGATGGTGGACGAAGACCTGAAGAAGAGCTTTGCGCGTGACGTGGTCCTGCTCAAGCAGGTGGGCATCAACCCGGTGATCGTTCACGGTGGCGGGCCGCAGATCGGCAGGCTGCTGGAACAGCTCGGCAAGAAGTCCGAGTTCGTCGAGGGCATGCGCGTCACCGACCGCGAGACCATGGACGTGGTGCAGATGGTGCTGGGCGGGCTGGTGAACAAGGAGATCGTCAACCTGATCAACCAGATCGGCGGACGCGCCGTCGGCCTGACCGGCAAGGACGGCGGCCTGATCCGCGCCCGCCAGCTGAAAATCTCGCGCAAGTCACCGGAGCTGCAGGAGCCGGAGATCATCGACCTCGGACATGTCGGCGAGGTCGCCTCCATCGACCCCGGCATCGTGCACATGCTGGATAACGGCGACTTCATCCCGGTGGTCGCGCCGATCGGCGTGGGCGAGGACGGCACCTCCTACAACATCAATGCCGACCTGGTGGCCGGCAAGCTCGCCTCGGTACTGGGGGCGGAGAAGCTCATGCTGCTGACCAACACGCCGGGCGTGCTGGACAAGGAAGGCAAGCTGCTGACCGGGCTGTCGGCCAGCGCGGTGGAGGACCTGATCGCGGATGGCACCATCCACGGCGGCATGTTGCCGAAGATCCGCTGCGCGCTGGATGCGGTGGCCTCGGGGGTGAAGACCGCGCACATCATCGATGGACGCGTGGAGCACGCGGTACTGCTGGAGCTGTTCACGGACCAGGGCGTCGGTACCCTGATCCGCAGCTGAGCCGCGCAGACGGCGGGGCCTAGCGGGGCCCGCCGTCCGCCTCTTCGGCCTTCAGCACCTTGAACCGCTCGATGTCGGCGGCGAATTTCTCCGCGAGCTCGGTGTGCTCGGCACGGCGCTCCTGCAGGAACTTCTCGTTGTCGAGCAGCGACTGACGGGCCGTGTCGTAGTTTTCCTGCAGCTGCGGCGGCACCGGGTTGCCCTGCTTCTCGATGGCCTCGACCCGCTGCTTGAGCTGGTTCTGCTCGCGACGCAGGCGTTCGAGCTTGCTCTCGGTGATCGCGATCTGCGCCTCGATCTGGGCCAGGCGGTCGTCGCGCGCCATCTCGATCTCCTCCACAGTGGTGAAGGTCTGCAGCAGCACACGATCCTTGCGTTTCTCTTCGTCCAGACGTGCTTGCTCGGCCGCGGCCGCCTCGCGCTGACGCGCCTCCTCGGCCTTCTGGGCCGGGGTCTTGGCCGCCGGATACATGTTCACCCGCCGGCCCTGGTCGTCCAGCACCTCGCGTTCACGCTGGATCGCCTCGGGCGGCAGCTTGTCGCTGTAGTGCACGGTGCCGTCCTCGTCCACCCAGCGATACAGCGCCGACCAGGCATTACCCGAGACCAGTGTCCCGGCAATGACCAGCGCGATTGCCGTGTGGCGCATCACCCGTACTCTCCTGACGTTCATTGCACTCCGCCTTGTTATAGAGCAGATTAGGCGGCCCCACCATTCATCCCGGGGCCACATCTTGGATCTCGTCCAGCAATTCTGGCTGTTTGTCATCGCGCTCGTCGCAAACCTGTTTTCCGCCTTCTCGGGCGGGGGCGCGGGCCTCGTCCAGCTGCCGGCACTGATCTTTCTCGGCCTGCCGTTTCCCGTCGCCCTGGCCACCCACAAGGTCGCGAGCGTGGCCCTCGGCCTTGGCGCCACCCTGCGTCACCGGCGCGAGGGGGGCATCGACTGGCGCTTCGCCGGTTTCATCCTGATCTGCGGCCTGCCCGGGGTGGTGCTCGGGGCCAGCATCATCCTCTCGGTACCGGACCGCGCGGCCGAGATCGCCCTGGGCATCCTCACCAGTGCGCTCGGCATCTATTCCATCCTGCGCCCCAGTCTAGGGCAGGAGGCCCGCCGAAAGCACCGCGACCGGCGGGGTTTTCTGATAGGCGGTAGCGTTCTGTTCCTGATTGGCGCGCTCAACGGCTCGCTCACCTCGGGCACCGGGCTGTTCGTCACGCTCTGGCTGATCGGCTGGTTCGGGCTGGATTACCGTGCCGCCGTCACCTACACGCTGATCCTGGTGGGGCTGTTCTGGAACGGGATGGGGGCACTCACGCTCGGCCTGCTCGGCGAGATCGCCTGGGACTGGCTGCCGGCCCTGCTGCTGGGTTCGCTGCTGGGGGGCTACCTCGGCGCGCACCTGGCCATCAAGAAGGGCAACCGCTGGATCAAGCGCGGCTTCGAGGTCGTGACGCTCGCGGTGGGCGCCAAGCTCATCATCGGCTGACAGAGCCTGCCATCCGGTCCGGTGCGCGGCGGCCACAGGCCGCCCTGTGCCCGGGGAAGGACCGTTGCCGACGTATTTGATAGGGCGGGCCATGCCCGCCACACGGCACCAGGCGATAGCGGAGCGACGGACGCCCTGCCCGCCGATCCGCGACCGCCCGCTCAGACGCCGTACTCGGCGCGGTAGGCCTCCACCCGGTCCACGAACCCGGCCAGTTCGCCCGGCTGGTCCTTGATGAACGCCAGCAGGTCGGACAGGTCCACGATGCTCGCCACCGACAGACCGTAGTCGCGCTCCACCTCCTGGATGGCCGACAGTTCGCCGCGGCCACGTTCCTGGCGGTTGAGCGAGATCAGCACGCCGGCGGGCGTGGCGCCCGCCGCCTGGATGATGTCCACCGATTCACGGATCGCGGTGCCGGCGGTGATCACGTCGTCGACGATGAGCACGCGGCCTGCCAGCGGCGCACCGACGAGGTTGCCGCCCTCACCGTGATCCTTGGCCTCCTTGCGGTTGAAGCAGTATGGCACGTCGCGGCCGTGGTGGTCGGCCAGCGCGATGGCGGTGGCCGCCGCCAGCGGAATGCCCTTGTAGGCCGGACCGAAGAGCATGTCGAACCCGATGCCGGCATCGACGATGGCCTGCGCGTAGTAGCGCCCGAGGCGAGCCAGTGCCCCGCCCGTGTTGAACAGCCCGGCGTTGAAGAAATAGGGGCTGGTGCGCCCGGACTTCAGGGTGAATTCGCCGAAGCGCAACACGCCCTGACCGATGGCGAAACCGAGAAATTCTTTTTGGTAGTCTTTCATCTTGACGGCCCGTTGCTGGCATGGATCGAAGGGCCGCCATTGTAGCAGCTCGCCCGACGCCGGACAGGCCGGCTTTTGACAGTCCCGGCGGGCGCCGATACAGTCCCGGCTTTGCCAACCACCGCCGGAACGCCATGCGCATCATCTCCGTCAACACCAACGGCATCCGCGCCGCCGCGCGCCAGGGCTTCTTCGACTGGCTGCCCGGGCAGGACGCGGACGTGGTCTGCATCCAGGAGACCAAGGCCCAGGAACACCAGCTCGGCGACGAGGCCTTCTGGCCGCAGGGCTACTACTGCTATTACGTCGATGCGGTGAAGAAGGGCTACAGCGGCGTGGCACTGTACGCGCGCCGCGAGCCCGACGAGGTCATCACCGCCATGGGTGCGCCCGAGTTCGACGACGAGGGGCGCTTCATCGAGGCGCGCTTCGGCAAGCTCTCGGTCTGCTCGCTGTACGCCCCCTCCGGCTCCTCCGGCGACCACCGCCAGGAGTCCAAGGAACGCTTCATGGCCTACTTCATGGACTACCTCAAGGGCCTGCGGCGCAAGCGCCGCGAGTACGTGATCTGCGGCGACTGGAACATCGCCCACAAGGAGATCGACCTCAAGAACTGGAAGGGCAACCAGAAGAACTCCGGCTTCCTGCCGCACGAGCGGGCCTGGATGGACGAGCTCTTCGGCCGCGCCGGCTTCGTCGATGCCTTCCGCGTGGTCAACCAGGAGGCAGAGCAGTACACCTGGTGGTCCAACCGCGGCCAGGCCTGGGCGAAGAACGTCGGCTGGCGCATCGACTACCAGGTCATCACCCCCGGCCTGCAGGACAAGGTGCAGTCGGCATCGATCTACAAGGACGAGCGCTTCTCCGACCACGCCCCGCTGATCATGGACTACGACTGGACGATCTGAGGCGGCCTGCCTACGGTCACCCTCAGCGCGTGAGCTTGAGGCCCACCCGCGTGATGACCTCGCCCTCCATCTCGCGCACCACCAGCTCGAGGTTGCCCAGCGGCACGCGGTCGCCGACCACGGGCCGGCGCTTGAAGGCCTGGGCGAGATAATCGGCGAGGGTGGTGGCCCGCGCCCCGTCCGCCACGTCCACGCCGTAGACGGCAGCCACGTCGCCCAGCGTGGCGCCCGCATCGAGCACGAACTCCCCGAAGAAGCGCGATTCGCGCAGGTGCTCCGGCACCTTCGCCGTGGCCAGCAGGCGGTCCAGGGCCTCCACGTCGTCGCCGCGGGCGAGTAGCAGCAGCTGGTCGCCCACCGCGAGCCGCTCGGCCTCGCAGCCCGACACCACCCTGTCGCCGCGGATCAGGCCGGCCACGCTGGTCCCCGGCGGCAGCGACAGGCCGGCTGGTGTCTCCCCCAGGGCCGGGCTGTCCTCGGTCAGCATGTAGACCACCATCTCGTAATCGATCTGGCCGGGCAGGTCGAGCTCCAGGCGCCGGTGCCAGCCCGGGGTGGCCGGCACCTCCAGCCCGAGCCAGCGGGCCACGGGGGCCAGCGTCCAGCCCTGCAGCACCAGCGAGACCAGCACCACGAAGAAGGCCACATCGAAATAGCGCTGGGCGTTGGGCAAGTCGGCCAGCAGCGGGAACAGGGCGAGGATGATCGGCACCGCCCCGCGCAGCCCCACCCAGCCGACGAACAGCTGCTCCTTGAGCGGAAAGCCGAAGGGGGCCAGGGAGATGAACACGGCCAGCGGGCGGGCGATGAAGATCAGCGCCAGCGCCACCGCCAGGGCCGGCAGGGCCACCGAGAGCAGTGCGCTGGGCGTCACCAGCAGGCCCAGCATGAGGAACATCGCGATCTGCACCAGCCAGGCGATGCCGTCGTGAAAGCGCTGGATGCCGAGGTTGGCCTGCAGCGGCCGGTTGCCCAGCACCAGCCCCGCCACGTACACGGCGAGAAAGCCGCTGCCGCCCAGATTCAGCGTGAAGGAGAAGATCACCAGGGCGCCGGCCAGCGCCAGCAGGGGATAGAGGCTGGTGGCCAGGGGCAGGCGGTTGATGACATAGACCAGCAGGCGCCCGCCGCCGTAGCCGAACACCAGGCCCAGCCCCATCTGCTGCACCAGCATCACCAGCACCCCGGCGTCCAGCCCGGTGGCCCCTGCAGCCAGCAGCTCGACCAGGGCCACGGTGAGGAAGATCGCCATCGGATCGTTGGCCCCGGACTCGATCTCCAGGGTGGCGCTGACACGCTCCTTGAGGCGCAGGCCCTGGGCGTGCAGCAGCCCGAACACGGCCGCCGCATCGGTGGAGCCGACGATGGCGCCCACCAGCAGGCCCTGCAGCCAGTTGAGGTCGAACACCAGGGTCGCCACCAGCCCGGTGACGCCGGCGGTGATCAGCACCCCCAGGGTGGCGAGGCTCAGTGCCGGGCGCAGGCCGACGCGAAAGCTCGCCGCCCGCGTGCCCAGGCCGCCGTCGAAGAGGATGATGGCCAGCGCCACCGAGCCGATGAGATAGGCGGCCTGGTAGTTGTCGAAGCGGATCGCGCCCGGCCCCTCCTCGCCGGCCAGCATCCCCAGGGCGAGGAACACCAGCAGCAGCGGCATGCCGACCCGGCGCGAGGGCACGCTGACGAGGATGCTGATGAGCAGCAGCCCGGCGGCGACGAGGATCAGCTGGTTGACGGCATCCATTCGGGGGCTCGGCAGTGGGCGGGGTTCTGGTAAGCTTGCCGATCATTATGCCAGCACCCACGCCACCCTCGCACGAAACCGGACGCCCGGCGCCCCGCGGCAACGCCCGCGCCCGCAACTGGGGCGAGGCCCTGCGCG
The DNA here is from genome assembly GCA_014762505.1 of Chromatiales bacterium. NCBI lineage: Bacteria > Pseudomonadati > Pseudomonadota > Gammaproteobacteria > Chromatiales > Chromatiales bacterium. The sequence goes on from JABURS010000029.1 coordinate 154,154, forward strand.
TCTACACGCGCCCGCAGGTGGTGGCGATGAACTTCCTCGGCTTCTCGGCCGGGCTGCCGTTCCTGCTGGTGTTCTCCACGCTCACCGCCTGGCTGGCACAGGCCGGGGTGCAGCGCGGCGTGATCGGCTTCTTCGCCTGGATCGGCATCACCTATTCCATCAAGGTCTTCTGGGCGCCGGTGGTGGACCGGCTGCGCTTCCCGCTGCTCTCGCGCCTGCTCGGCCAGCGCCGCGGCTGGATGTTCGCCGCCCAGCTCGGCATCGCCGGCGGGCTGGTGCTGCTGGCCCTCACCGACCCGGTCGCCCAGCTCGGGCTCTTCGCCGGCATCGCGCTGTTCGTCGCCTTCAGCTCGGCCACCCAGGACATCACCATCGACGCCTACCGCATCGAGGCGGCGGCCGATGCGCAGCAGGGCGCCATGGCGGCGGCCTATGTCTTCGGCTACCGCGTGGCCACGCTGGCCTCGGGGGCCGGCGCGCTCTACCTGGCGAGCTACCTCTCCTGGAGCCTGAGCTACCTCGTCATGGCCGCGCTCATGCTGGTGGGCATCGTCACCACGCTGCTGATCCGCGAGCCCGTGCATGCGCACAGCGAGGCGGTGAGCGAGCTCGAGGCCGGCATCAACCGCGCCCTGCACCTCGACGGGCTGGGCGAGGGCCGGCCGCGACGCGTCGCGGCCTGGTTCGCGCGCGCGGTGATCGGGCCGTTCGTGGAGTTCTTCACCCGCACCGGCTGGTACGGGCTGGCCATCCTGCTGCTCATCGCCATCTACCGCATCAGCGACATCAGCATGGGCGCCATGGCCAACCCGTTCTACCTCGACCTGGGCTACAGCCTGGAAGACATCGCCAACATCGCCAAGCTCTTCGGCTTCGTCATGACCATCGTGGGCGCCCTGGCCGGCGGCCTGGCCGTGGCGCGCTTCGGGGTGATGTGGCCGCTGTTCGTCGGCGCCATCCTGGTGGCCGCCACCAACCTGCTGTTCTCGCTGCTGGCGATCTCCGAACCCACGCTCGTGATGCTGGCCGTGGTGATCAGCGCCGACAACCTCGGCGCGGGCTTCGCCACCTCGGCCTTCATCGCCTATCTCTCCAGCCTCACCAACCGCGCCTACACAGCCACGCAGTACGCCCTGTTCAGCTCGCTCATGACCCTGCCGGCCAAGATCATCAGCGGCTTCTCGGGTCTGGTGGTCGAGGCGCAGGGCTGGTTCTTCTTCTTCCTCTACACCACGGGGCTCGGCATCCCCACCATCCTGCTGGCCCTGTTCGTCATCCACCACCGCGAGACCCTGGCCCGCCACTTCAACCACCGCCAGGCGGCCGAACGAACGCCTGACGCCTGAGGCCATGACCTTCGCCGAATTCCTGCGCCGCATCGACACCTACTGCGACCACCGCGTGCTCGCCGGCGCGCCGGCCGAGACCTTCGCCGCCGTACAGGAGGGCGTGCATCCGGATGCGGCCTATGGCCCGTTGCTGAAGACGCTGGTCGACTGGTGTGCCGTCAGCTCGGTGGATACGCGGGTGGAACGTGCGGCGCTGGTGAACGCGCTGGGCCCGCTGCGCCTGAGCTACCAGCAGGAAGGGGCCTCGCAGGCAGGGTATGCGGAACTGGCCGCCCTCATCCGCGCCATCGACGCGGCCTTCGACGATGCGCGGCTGGAGGCGCCGGAGCGGGAACTGCACTGATCAGTGCAGGCGGCTCGCGTCGTAGTCGTCGATGAAGCCCTCGGGGGCCTTGACCGTGATCTCGCGCGGGCCCGGCGAGGCGTGGTGCAGGACCATCTTCCAGCCGTCCTCGTAGCGCCGGTAGACGTTGGTGAACACAACCACGCCGCTCACGCTCGGGTCGCCTGCGCGCACGATGTTCTCCAGCCCCGAGTGCACGGCCAGGTCGCCGGTGACGGTCTTCACCACGTCGCTCAGGGTGATCTTCATGTCGAGCTCGCGCGAGAAGACGTGCACCCAGCCCTCCAGCACGTGACCCTGGCCGCGCAGGTGATGCCCGCCCACGGGATGCACGCAGACGATGGCCTCGTCCTCGGCCCAGACGTTCATCATGGCGTCGAGGTCGGCGGCCTCGAAGGCGGCGTAGTAGGCGGCCTCGGCCTCGTCGGGGGTATGGAAGACGGTCTCGGTCATGGTCGATCGCTGTCAGTGCAGGGTGCCGCGGGACGGCGGGGGCGCCTCGGCCTCCTGCCGGGGCGGCTCGGGGGAAGCATGATGCATGATCAGGCGCCAGCTGTCGCCCACCCGGCGATAGACGTTGGTGGCGAGCATCACGCCCTGCGAGTTGTTGCTGAGGGTGATGGTCTCCTTCACGGCGTGCACGGCCAGGTCCTCGTCGAGGGTGGCCTGCTCGTCGGTCAGCACGAAGCGCATGCCGCTGCCGTTGGCTAGGATCGAGCGCCAGCTCTCGCGAATGGCGGCGCGCCCGGCCAGGCGTCCGCCGCCGGGGTGGATACAGAGGATGCCGTCGTCGTCCGCCCAGACCTGCATGAGCATGTCGAGGTCACCGGCCTCGATGCTGCCGTAGAAGACGGCCTCGGCCTCGTTCGCGGTGGCAAAGCGGGATTTGTTCGCCATCGTCCATTCCTCCGTCCGGGTTGCCGGCTCCATCTGGGATGCCGGTTTGTGCTAGGTTAGCCTCTCGTCGCCGCCCCTGTCACACCGCTGAAGGTCTCCCACGCGCATGAGCCACATCCTCGCCGTCGGCATCGCCACCCTGGACATCGTCAACCTCGTCGACCACTACCCGCAGGAGGACGAGGAGCTGCGCGCCACGGGTCAGCGCATCGCGCGTGGCGGCAACGCCGCCAACACCGCCGTGGTGCTCGCCCAGCTCGGCCACCGGGTGGACTTCGCCGGGGTGCTGGCCGACGAACCGGACGGCCACCGCATCGAGGCGGACCTCGCCAACCACGGCGTGAGCACACGCTACTGCGCCCGCGTCGAGGGCGGCAAGTCGCCCACCTCCTACATCTGCCTGAACCAGACCAACGGCTCGCGCACCATCGTGCACTACCGCAACCTGCCGGAGTTCGACTACGCGCAGTTCGCCGGGATCCCCGTCGAGGCCTTCGACTGGCTGCACTTCGAGGGCCGCAATCCGGCCGAGACCGAGCGCATGCTCGCCACCGCGCGGCGCCGGCTCGCCGACCAGCCCGTATCGCTGGAGCTGGAGAAGCACCGCGACGGCATCGAGAGCCTGCTGCCCCATGCCGACGTCATCCTCTGCTCGCGCGCCTTCGCCCGCGCCGCGGGCTTCGACGACCCCGAGGCCTTCCTCGATGCCTGGCAGGCGAAGGCACCGCAGGCGATCTGGACCTGCACCTGGGGCGGGGACGGCGCCATCGGCCGCGACCGCAACGGCCAGCGCTACCGGAGTCCCGCCTTCCCGCCGCCCGCGGTGCTGGACACCCTGGGCGCGGGCGACACCTTCAACGCCGGGCTCATCGCCGCGCTGGCCTCGGGCCACCCGCTGGGGGCGGCGCTCACCATGGCCTGCCGCCTGGCCGGCCACAAGGTGGGCCAGGCGGGTTTCACCGGTCTGGATACCAACCAGCTTGCCTTCTGAGCCCATGACCGACGCACTCTGCCACATCCAGGACCTCGCCGATCCGGGCTCGAAGGGCTTCGAGGTGGTGATCGACGGCGCGCCCACCGAGATCTTCCTGGTGCGTCGCGGCCAGGCCGTCCATGCCTACCGCAACAGCTGCCCGCACACCGGCGGCCCGCTGGACTGGAAGCCCGACGAGTACCTGGACGGCGAGGGCGAGTACATCATGTGCGCCACCCATGCCGCGCTGTTTCGCATCGAGGACGGCCTGTGCATAGGCGGACCCTGCAAGCGACAGCACCTCACGCCCGTGCCGCTGCGGGTGGACGGTGACGCCATCTACCTGGCCTGACCCCCGCATGCGTGCGATCCTGCTGTTCCCGCTCCTGGCCATCTGCTTCGCCCTGCTGGCCTGGGCGCTGCCCGCGCCCTTCGCCGCCCTCAAGCCCGCCATCCCCTGGCTGCTCGCGCTGGTGATGTTCGGCATGGGCATGACGCTGCGCCCCGCGGACTTCGGCGAGACACTCGGGCGCCCGGGGCTGATCGGCCTGGGGCTCGGGCTGCAGTTCCTGGTCATGCCGCTGGCGGCCTGGGGAGTGGGCGAGGCGCTGGGGCTTTCGGCCGCGCTGCTGGCGGGGCTGGTGCTGGTGGGCGCGAGCCCGGGCGGCACCGCCTCCAACGTGATCTGCTACCTGGCGCGCGGCGACGTGGCGCTCTCCATCACGCTCACCACGCTCTCCACCCTGCTCGCCGTGCTGGCCACCCCGCTGCTCACCTGGCTGTACGTGGGTCAGCGTATCGAGGTGCCGGTCGGGCCCATGCTGGTCTCGGTGGCGCAGATCGTCCTCCTGCCCGTGGCGCTGGGCGTGGCGGCCAACACCCTCCTCGGCCGGCGGCTCGCTGCCGTCCAGCAGGTGTTCCCGGCAGTCTCCATCGCCGCCATCGTGCTCATCATCGCCATCGTGGTGGCCCTGAACGCCGACCGGCTGGCCGGCCTCGGCGCCCTGCTGCTGCTCGCCGTGATCCTGCACAATGCCCTTGGCCTCGCGGCCGGCTATGCCGCGGGACGGCTGTTCGGCTTCGACCGCCGCATCGCGCGCACCCTGGCCATCGAGGTCGGCATGCAGAACTCCGGCCTGGCCGTGGCCCTGGCCGCCAAGTACTTCGCCCCGGCCGCGGCCCTGCCCGGCGCCCTGTTCTCGGTCTGGCACAACCTCTCGGGGGCGGCGCTCGCCGCGGTCTGGTCGCGGCGGGGCGACTGAACGGCCGCGGTCGGCTATAGTCGGCGAATCGCAAAGCAGTCGAGGAGACCCCATGCGCATCCGTTCCACGGCGTTCGAGCACAACCAGCCGATCCCCGCACGTTACACCTGCGAGGGCGAGGACGTCTCGCCGCCGCTGATCTTCGAGGAGGTGCCGGCGAAGGCGAAAAGCCTGGTGCTCATCGTCGACGATCCGGATGCGCCGGACCCGAAGGCGCCGCAGCGTACCTGGGTACACTGGGTGCTGTACAACCTGCCGCCCGACCTCACCGGCCTGGACGAGGCCACCACCACCCCGCCGCGCGCCGCCGTGGGCCTGAACGACTGGCAGCGCAACGACTGGGGCGGCCCCTGCCCGCCCATCGGCCGACACCGCTACTTCTTCAAGCTCTACGCCCTGGATACCGTGATCGACGAACGCGAGGGCCTGACCAAGCTCGACATCACCGAGGCCATGATCGATCACGTCATCGCCCAGGCGGAACTGGTGGGGACCTACGCCAGGGCCGGGGACTGAGCGCGTAGAGAAGGCCGCCGCCGTCAGGCGGCGTCGAGTGCATCCAGCAGCCCACCGACCCGGCCCTCGAGCTCGGCGATCAGACCGGATTCAAGCTGCGCACGCAGCTTGAGCATCAGGTCGTCGTGCTGCTCGGCCGCCTCGCGCGCCAGCCGGGCGAGGCCCGCCCGTTCATCCTGCTCGCGCGCTGCCTGACACAGCGGGTCCTCCGGATCATGGGTCGCCGAGAGTTCGATCAGCCGGCGGAAATGCTCGGCCCCCGCCTGCTCGGCGGCCTCGCGCAGCATAAGGCGCAGGACCTGCCGGTCATGCACCTCGCCCAGCAGGTCCTGCAGGGTCTTGAGCGTATCCACCACCTCGTCGGCCGGAGCCAGCAGGCCGCACAGGGGCTCCACCAGGTAACGCAGGCGCTTGGCCTCGATGCGGGTGCGATGCGCACAGCGGGCATCATCCACGGTGCGCAACGCACGCAGCGATACCCCCAGCCGGTCCATCACCGCCTGCACCCGTCCGGCGACCGCCGCCGCGAAAGGCTGATGCTCCTTCCCGCCGGGACGCAACCGGGCGAAGCTCGCGCTGAGCTTGCCGAAATGCTTGCCGATCCGCTTGCGCAGGCGCCGACGCTCGGCCTGCCGGGCCGCCCCCAGGCGCTGCTGCAGCCAGTCGAAACCGACCCGTTCGTGGGGCCGCATGATTTCGCGCTCCTGCGCCAGCCAGGCGAGCTGCACCTCCAGGTCACGCGCACGACCCGTCGCCTCCGTCACCCGCGCCAGGCGCTTGCGCAGCTTGCGCAATGCGCCGCCGGCCAGGCAGGGCCGATAGGCCCGCTCGAGCGAGCGCAGGCGACGCACGGCCACGCGAAAATCGTGCACCGCCTCCTCGTCGCCATCGATCTGGATCCGCGCCAGCGCCTCCTCTGCCTCGGCAAACCGCTCCGTCATCAGGCCGAGCACGACCTCGGGCGCCGGACGTGTCAGCGCATTCTCGTGCAGCCGGTTCATGCGGTGTGCGGGAGACTGGACATCCCACGAGCATAGTCCGTGTTTGTGACAGTCACCCGACAGGTCACGGTGACATCAAACTGTCACCGCCGCCTGCTAAGAGTGGCCGCATGGGCGAGAGCCACCAGAACACACCAACCGCCAACACCGCGGAACTACAGGCCCTGCTCGACGAGCTGCTGGCCCTGCGTACCCATCTCGACCGACGCTCGGTGGAACGCCTGGCGGCATACACGGACGGCTTCGAGCTGCCGGGCTCGCGCGACAGCGCCTGCAATCTCGCGCAGTACCTGGCCCTGCGCGAATTCGACCGGCGTCCGCTGCAGCAGGCGCTGGCGCGCAACGGCCTCTCCTCGCTCGGGCGCAGCGAGGCGCACGTGCTCGGCACCATCGACCAGGTGATCCAGCTGCTTTCACGCGCACTACAGCGCGACCCGCCCATGGCTCGGCCCGCCTGCCCCACCGTCGGCTTCGAGGAGGGGAGCGACCGGCTGGCACGCCATGCCGAGCGGGTGCTCGGCCTTTCACACCCCGCACGGGCGGTGCGTATCATGGTCACGCTCGCCACCCGGGCCGCCGAGGACCCAGTCCACGTGCGCGAGCTGCTACAGGCCGGCATGGACTGTGCGCGCATCAACTGTGCCCACGATACCCCGGAGCTGCGCCAGCGCATGGTCAGGCACGTGCGGGCGCAGGCGGCCGAACTCGGCCGTCCCTGCCAGGTCGTCATGGACCTGGCGGGCCCGAAGCTGCGCACCGGCCCGCTCGAGTCCTACACGCGCCCACTGCACATCCGCCCCCACCGCGACGTACGCGGCGTGATTCGCCGCCCCGCCACGGTGCTGCTCTGTACGTCGGAAATCGACGAGGGCGGCCTGGTGCCGGATACCGACGCCCGCCTGGGCCTGCCGGCCGCCCTCGGTGCCCAGCTGCGTGTCGGTGACCGGCTCGCCTTCGAGGATACCCGTGCCAAGCAGCGTGCCATCACCATCGAGCGCGAACTCGGGCCCGGCCGCTGGCTGGGCAGCTGCGGCAAGTCCTGCTACATCGACGCCGGCACCCGCGTACGCCTGGAACGGCGGGCACAGGGGCGCAAGGCGAATCACGAGGACGGCTTCCACTTCACCGGCTTCACGCTGGAGCCGGTCGAGCTGCGGGTGTATCGGGACGACCCCCTGCTACTGCGCCGCGACCAGGCGCCCGGGCACCCGGCCCGGGTCGATGCCGCCGGCCACGTCTCCACGCCGGCCACCATCGGCTGCATGGGCGAACTCGCCCTGCCGCCCGTCTCGCCAGGCGACCCGGTCTGGTTCGATGACGGCACCATCGGCGCGCAGGTGCTGGAGGTGCGAGAGGAAGGACTGCTCCTGCGCATCACCCAGGCCAGGCCCGGGGGCAGTCTCATCCGCGCGGACAAGGGCATCAATTTCCCGCAGAACCCGATGCATGGCTGCTCGCTCACGCCGAAGGACCTGGCCGACCTGGACATGGTCGCCCGGGAGGCCGATGCCGTGGGATATTCCTTCGTCGAGAGCGCTGAGGACATGCGCCTGCTGATGCAGGAACTGGCGAAGCGGGACGCGGCCGGTATGCCGATCATCGCCAAGATCGAGACCCGCCAGGCGGTGCGCAACCTGCCTGATATCATTCTTTCCACCATCGGCCGACATCCGCTGGGCATCATGATCGCCCGCGGCGACCTGGCCGTGGAGCTCGGGCCCGAGCGCCTGGCCGAGATGCAGGAGGAGATCCTGTGGATCTGCGAGGCCGCACACATCCCGGTGGTCTGGGCCACGCAGGTGCTGGAGACGCTGGTGAAGAAGGGGACGGTCTCGCGCCCCGAGCTCACCGACGCGGCCATGGCCAACCGTGCCGAGTGCGTGATGCTGAACAAGGGACCCTATGTCACGCGCGCGGTGCAGACCCTTGCCGACATCCTGGCACGCATGCACGACCACCAGGTGAAAAAGACCGCGCAGCTGCGCGCCCTGCACTGGTGAGAGTCAACGCCCGGACGCCAGCCGGTCGGCCCGGCGCGTCGTCTCCGGCAAGCGGTAGCGGGTGAGGCAGCCCATCACGTAGTCGATGGCGGTGGGCAGCGAGACGCGATGTCCGGGCGAGACGTAGACGGGCTTCACGTTCGCCCGCGTGCGCAGCACCGCGCCGATGGCCTCCCCGCCGTCCAGCAACGGCACCCAGCCCCCCTTCTCCAGCGGCACCTCGGCATGGGTGCCGAGCAGGCGCGACTTGGCCACGCCGATGGTCGGCAGGTCCAGCAACACACCGAGGTGGCTGGCGATGCCCAGGCGCCGGGGATGGGCGATGCCCTGCCCGTCGCAGAGGATCAGGTCGGGCAGGGCCGGAAGCAGCGCCAGCGCGGCGAGCACGGCCGGGATCTCGCGAAACGACAGCAGGCCCGGCACGTAGGGAAAGGTGGTCGGCACCCGCGCGATCCGTTCCTCCCGCGGTTCCAGCCCCGGATAGGTCAGCACGGCCACCGCCGCCCGCGTCGTCCGCCCTCCGTCCTCGAAGCCCACGTCCACCCCCGCCACCTGTCGCACCGGATCCAGCCGGTCCTCGGTGACCACATACCCGCGCAGCCGCGCCTGGATGGCGCGGGCCTCGGCGGGGGTGACGGACCAGGGGTGGGCGTGGTGGAGGTGCATGGGGTTCGTCCGTTGTCCGTTGTCCGTTGTCCGTTGTCTGTACATCGTCATCCCAGCGGAGGCGGGGGTCCAGCGCGGCGGGCGCGCCCAATGGCCACAGAGACTGGTATGCCGACGATTTTACTCTGTGACCTCTGTGCCCTCTGTAGCAAACCCGCCTTTCAACAACGGATCACGGACAGCGGCCGCCGCTACCCCACATTGCCGAACTGCACCGCCTCTCCCACCCAGCGGCGGATGAGCGGGTCGACGTGCTCGGGGTGGTCGCGCAACAGCCGCTCGGCAGTGCGCTGGACCCGGGGCAGCAGGGCCTGGTCACGCAGGAGGTCGGCGATGCGGAACTGCATCATGCCGGTCTGGCGGGTGCCCAGCACCTCGCCCGGGCCGCGCAGTTCGAGGTCGATGCGGGCGATCTCGAAGCCGTCGGTGGTCTCGCGCATGGCCTGCAGGCGCTGGCGCGCGGTATGCGACAGCGGGGGGTGGTACAGGAGCACACAGCTCGACTCGGCGGTGCCGCGCCCCACGCGGCCGCGCAACTGGTGCAGCTGCGACAGGCCCAGGCGTTCGGCATTCTCGATCACCATCAGCGAGGCGTTGGGCACGTCGACACCCACCTCGATCACGGTGGTGGCCACCAGCAGGTCGATCGCGCCGGTCTTGAAACGCTGCATCACGCCCTCCTTCTCGGCCGGCTTCATGCGTCCGTGCACCAGGCCGATGGACAGCTGGGGCAGGGCCTCCGAAAGCTGCGCATAGCTGTCCTCGGCGGCCTGGGCCTGCAGGGCCTCGGACTCCTCGATGAGCGTGCACACCCAGTAGGCCTGACGGCCCTGGGCGCAGGCGGCAGCCACCCGCGCGACCACCTCGTCACGGCGGCTGTCCGCCAGCACCACGGTCTTGATGGGCGTGCGCCCCGGCGGCAGCTCGTCGATCACGGAATAGTCCAGGTCGGCGTAGGCGGTCATGGCCAGCGTGCGGGGGATGGGCGTGGCGGTCATGATGAGCTGGTGCGGATGGCGCCCGTCCTGCGCGCCCTTCTCGCGCAGGGCCATGCGCTGGTGCACACCGAAGCGGTGCTGCTCGTCGATCACCACGAGGCCCAGGTCGTGGAAGGCCACCTCGCCCTGGAACAGGGCGTGGGTGCCCACCACCACCCGGGCGTCGCCGCCCGCGACCTTCTCCTGCATGGCGCGGCGCGCGGCCACCTTCTGCTTGCCCGAGAGCCAGGCCACCTCGATGCCCAGCGGTTCCAGCCACTGGCGGAAGGCGGCGTAGTGCTGCTCGGCCAGGATCTCGGTGGGGGCCATCACGGCGGCCTGGTAGCCGCTGGCCACCGCGAACAGGCAGGCGGAGGCGGCGACCACCGTCTTGCCCGAACCGACGTCGCCCTGCACCAGGCGCAGCATCGGGTGGCCGGCGGCGAGGTCGTGACGGATCTCGTCGATGACCCGCCGCTGGGCGCCGGTGAGCGCGAACGGCAGTGCGGCCTGGAACCGCCCCACCAGGGCCTCGCCGTCGTCGATCACCGGCGCGGGCTGGCGGTCGACGCGCGCGCGCATGCGCATCAGGCTCAGGTTGTGCGCCACCAGCTCTTCGAGGGCCAGGCGCTGCTGGGCCGGGTGACGGCCGTCCAGGAGCTCGGCCACGTTGGCCTCCGGCGGCGGGCGGTGCACGTAGCGCAGGGCCGCGTGCAGCCCCGGCAGGCCGGCCTGGTCGACCAGGGCCTCGGGCAAGAGGTCGGGCAGGGTGTCCACGGCTTCCAGTGCCTGGTCGCTCAGCTTGCGCAGCCCGATCTGGTGCAGGCCCTCGGTGGTGGGATAGATGGGCGTGAGGGCCTCGTCGGCCGCCGGGTCCTCGTCCGGAGCGAGGCGCCGGTACTCCGGGTGCACCATCTCCAGGCCCTTGGCCCCCGCGCGGGCCTCGCCGAAACAGAGGATGCGCGTGCCGCGGGCAAGCCCCTCCTGCTGGGCGCGGCTGAAGTGGAAAAAGCGCAGCAGGATCGCGCCCGTGCCGTCGGACAGGTGCGCGAGCAGCATGCGCCTACGGCGCAGCACCACCTCGGTGTGATCGACCGTGCCGACCACCACCGCCTCCTGGTTCGGCCGCAGGCTGCCGACGGGCACCACGCGCGTGCGGTCCTGGTAGCGCAGCGGCAGGTGGAACAGCAGGTCCTGCACCGTGTGCACGCCGAGGCGCTCCAGCTTCTCGGCGAGCCTGGGCCCGACGCCCTTGAGGTCGGTGATCGGTGCCGGCGATTGGGTTGCAGCGGTCAAAAAAAGGCCCTCGATGAGAAATCGAGGGCCATGATACCAGCGAACGCGGGTCGGGCCGTCAGTTCGGGGCGGACCAGTCCAGGCGAATGTCCCAGGCGTACTGGTACTCGGGCGGCAGGGTCGGCGCGGTCTCGGGATCGACCACGTCGTAGACGTTCACCGCCGGCGTGATCGTCGCGTCGCGCCCGTAGATGTAGCTCTGCTCCCGCACGATGACGCGATAGGCCTTGTTCAACGCCAGGGCACGCTCGCGGCTGGGCGTGATGAGCGTATAGACATCGGCCGCGGCCACGGCGGCCTCGTCGACACTGCCGTCCTCGTTGAACCAGCGCTCGCGCATCTCCTCGTTCTCGCGGAACTCGCTGCCGCCGCCCACGCGCTTGAGATAGGTGAGGATCTCGCCGTCGATCTCGCCGATGTTGGGCGCGTCCTGCATGCCACGCAGGTCGATGTAGCCCCAGCCCGCCGGGCCGGTGATCTTGCGGGCAAACGAGAACGTCTGATCGATGGTCGAACCGATGGTGGTGTGGCAGCCCATGCAGAAGAGCTGTTCCTCGTGTGTCTGCGGACGCAGCTCCCCCTGCATGTCCTCGATGAAGCCGAGCACCAGCCAGCCGAAACCGTTGTCCATGCCCCGATCGCCCAGGTTCACGTACGTGGGCAACAGGCCTTCGAGTTTTTCCTGATGCTCGCGGTCGTACACGGACTCCAGCAGTTCCGGTGGCATGAAGCGCAGCTTGTACATGTAGCGCAGTTCCTTCATGCGCCTGGGCACGTGAATCTCACCCGTGTCGTCGACACCCACGTAGCGCACCGTGTGAATGAACTCGGTGCCCTCGGGGTACAGCATCTCGGCGACGCTCACCGTCTCGGCCGCGCCCACGTAGTAGGCGGGTCGCTCGATCTCGGTCACCACGGTCCAGGCATTGTCACCGTTGAGATCGACACCGAGCACCGCCTCGTCGAGGGGCACCGTCTCGATCCGGTCGAGCGACTTGATCGCGGCCTCGAGGATCGCGAGGTTGGCCTGGTAGACCGGCCGGGACGGCTGCCCGCCGATGTCGGTACGGAAGGCCTCCGGCAGACGGATCATGACGTCGTCGGTCGACCCGTTGGTCGGCCAGAAGGTGCTGGGCAACGGCTTGTAGTTGAAGGCGACCCAGCCGCTGCCGTCCTTCGCAAACCCGGCGGCGTCGAATGCCTCCGGGCCGAGATGCAGGTTTTCGATATCGGGTATGTACCCGCCCCAGCCCCGCTCGCGCAGCCGCGCCGGCAGGTCACTGTAGTTGTCCTCCTCGACGTAGGCGAGGATCTCGGCGTCCGGCGTCTCGGCGATGGCCGCACTGCGATCGACGAACAGGTTGCGCCAGTGATTGGTCAGCGCGGTGTCCGAGAAGCTGTATTCGGCCTGCAGGTCGCCGTCGTTCATGACGTTGGGACGCGACTCGAAGGGATAGGTCTGATGACAGGTATAACAGGCATTGAAGCGCCCCTCGGTGCGTGTATAGCACTGGGGGGGCACCACGGCCTCGGCGTTGTACAGGCGCTCGATGCCCTCGGCCTGGGTGTCGCCATTCTGCCCGTCCTGGTTGCAGGCGATCAGCGTCGCCACGAAAAGGATTAACGCGATGGCGGCAAGCCGCCGGTACGGGAAACGGTGTTCTCTGGAGGCAACGGTAGCCATCTGGGTTCACCTCGCATGAAAAAGAGAGGGGCGGCAAGGCCGCCCCAAGGTAATAAAGCCGATATGCTGATTGGGTCCTAGTGCTTACTCGGCGGCAGCCGGGTTCCAGACCCACAGCATGTTGTTCTCGTGGCGGCTGGTGTCCTCACCGATCATGACGCGACCGTCGTTCATCACCAGCAGGTTGTCCGGGTTGGAGATGTTGTCGACGGAACACTGGTTGACGGTAAGCGCCGCGTCGTACGGACCACCGGCAACGGCCGGCTCCATGCGGGTGACGTCGTAGTCGCCGCCGGCGGCGTCCACGAACTCCATGCGGTAGACCACGCCACAGCGGTTGGCATCGACCGCGATGTCGCCCGCACCGTCGCTCATGCCACCGGACACGTCGGACATGGCCATGTACATGTACGGAATGGAACCGTCGGCCGCACCGGCGTAGTTGATGTTCACGCCTTCCATCTTGTTGAACTCCGCGGTGGCGCCCAGGGCGGCGGCGGCCTTGCGGGATTCGAGGAACGCGGCGCGGTCGTCGGTGGCAACGCCACCGGTGGCGTCACAGGCGAGATCCACACCGGCCTTGTCTTCCGCCCAGGCGCAGACATCGGCGTCGGAGATGTAGCTGGAGCCACCGTCGGCGTAGCCGGCGACCGTCACGCCGTCGTACTCGGTGATCCAGGTTTCGATGGTGGCGGCATCGCCGTGGGCCAGCTCGATCCAGGTGATGTCGAAGCCGGCTTCGGCCGGGTCGGTCACGCCCGCATCCTGGGTGACCTGGGCGGCATACAGCGTACCGGCGCTCAGGTCGTCCGCGGTATCCGCCACGAACTTGAAGAACACCACGTTGCCACCGTCGTCGCTCAGGTAGACGGTGCGCCGGTCGGGCATGACCACGGCGTTCTCGTGAGAGTAGCGACCGAGGGCGAACAGCTTCACCGGTGCGGGCGCGGCCTCCCCGGGGTTGGTGATCTCGACGATGTAGCCGTAGCGGTACGGATTCGGCCAGGCACCGGTGCCATCCGTCGGGTAACCGAGATAGGCGGCGAGGTTTTGCACACCGCTGTCCGTCCCGTCGTTCCAGATCGACGTATCGTCGAAATAGAGCTCCTCGGAGGTCAGCGGGGTGCCCCAGGGGCTCAGCGTGCCGAAGCAGTTGACCCAGGTACCCTGCACGGCCGAGAAGTCGATGTTCAGGGCCTCGAGCACCCGCCAGCCGCCGCTGCCGGAATCCTTCTCGATGTGCAGGCGGCTCATGCCGCCGGGACGGTATTCCCAGTTGCTGAACAGGTAGCCGCGGGTCTCACCGGCCGCAGCGGTGGCGTCGGGCAGGTAGGCGTTGAAGTCCGGGTCGTCGGAGAGGGCGACGCGGGTCACGCCATCGGCCGCCACGATGGCGCCCAGGCCGAACGGCAGGTCACCACCGAAGGTCTGGCCTTCCTGGCCCAGGGGCTGGTACTGGCCGACGGCGGTCATCACGCTCTGCTTTTCCAGGGCCGTGGTGGGCACCGGCGATTCAGTGAAGTTCTCCGGCAGGTCATGCAGGTTGGCGCCGGCAATGACACCCACGGTCGCGAGGTCGTTGGGCGCGACATTCGCGGATGACGGATGCTGGACGTTGAAGAACATGTCGCCTTCGTCGTTCAGGAACATGCCGGTGATCTCGGCGCCCAGCGGCACGCTGGCCAGACGGGTCAGGGCCGAGGCGGTATCGTTGCCGCCATCATCATCGTCGCCGCCGCCGGCCAGGCCCAGCGCGACAACGGAAAGCACCGCCGCGGACGAGTACATCGCGGTACGGCGCAGTTTGCGCGAAAAGCGTTTCATCTGTGATTCCCCCAAAAATGGTCGTCGATGCTCTCGGTTGCCGGCAGTCCGGCCGGCGCGCGTACTCCCTGTTGAGACGACGAACTTAGAGGGTGTAGCGCGCCGCATTGATTGAGACACCGCGCCACTAGCAGGCCGTTGAAAAACCCACCACTTCGGGCGCCCTGACTCCCAGATGATGG